>NZ_DASVYD010000030.1:0-61051 GCF_036392335.1 Vitreimonas sp. | reverse complement strand
CGCGACCGTATCTGGCGACGGCCGGATCGGCGCGGACGGCGCGGCGTCGGCCGGGGCCGTGACCTCACCGCCGGGTTCCACGCTTTCCTCGGGCTGACGCAGGCGTTCGATGCGCGCGTCGCGGGCGAGACGCTCGTCGAGCTGCGTGATCTCTTGATAGCGCAGCCAGGCGACGATGCGCGGGCGCAACGTTTCCAGACTCGGCACGCCGCGCGCGCGGCGATCCTCAAGGCGGAAGATATGCCAGCCGGTCGGCAATTCGATCGGGCCGATCAGGCTGCCGACGGTGGCGCGTTCGACTTCCTCGCGCAGCCCGCTGCTCAGATCGCTGAGCGAAGAAAAGCCGAGGTCACCGCCATCGGGAGCGGTGTCGCGTTCGGTGGAAAGTTCAAAAGCGAGCGCTTCGAACCTTTCGCCTTGGTCGAGCCTTCTTTTGGCCGCGTCCGCCTCTTCTCGTGTCTGGAACTGAATATGGCGCAGCTGCACTTCCTCGCCCTCGGCCAGCCGGTTGATGTTCTCCCGGTAAAGCCGTTCGATCGCCGCCGGATCGTTCGCGCGCTGATCGATCTCGTCGTAAATCGAATTGGCCAACACACGCTCGCGCGCGTTTTCCAGCTGCCGGCGCGTGCCGGGCTCGCGGTCGAGGCCGCGGGCCTCAGCTTCCATCGCGAACAGGCGGATTTGAATCAGCTCCTCCAACGCCATGAAGAAGGCGTCGGAATTGGCGTCGAGATCCTCGGTTTCCTGCAGCCAGCCGCGCGCTACGGCGTAGGCGCGGACGTCTTCCACATAAATGGGACGGCCATTGACGGTGGCGGCCACGATCGGGCTCACGCCGCCGTCGCTATCCCCGGCGCTATCGCGGCCGAGGCCGCACGCCGACAGGGCGAGCGCCAGGGCCAGGACCATTCCGACTTTGAAGGGGGCGCGCTTGGACATGCGTTCTGCTCTCCGGGCAAGGCGGGGCGCAGTTCCGTCGACCCTTCGGCCGTTCCGGTCACATTGACACCGCCCAGGGCCGCTCTTAAGTCTCGCAAGCGCACGAGTCGAGAGTGTTTTCGCACGCGGGCGCGCGCTGATGAGACACAAAAAAGCCAACAAACTCAAAGCGATCGCCGCCTCTCTCAGCGCCGCCTTCAGGACGGCGCATTAATGTTTAGAACGCGCCTATGCTGAACCTCGCCAAGCAGATTTTCGGCTCCGTCAACGAGCGCAAGGTCCGTCAATTGCGTCCGGCGGTGCAGCGCATCAACGCGCTTGAGCCGACCTTCGAGGCGCTG
This sequence comes from Vitreimonas sp., assembly GCF_036392335.1. NCBI lineage: Bacteria > Pseudomonadati > Pseudomonadota > Alphaproteobacteria > Hyphomonadales > Hyphomonadaceae > Vitreimonas > Vitreimonas sp. The sequence goes on along the minus strand of NZ_DASVYD010000030.1, from coordinate 59,771 downwards.
TCCGACGAAGCGCTCCGCAACAAGACGAGCGAATACCGCCATCGCCTGGCCCGCGGCGGCAAGATCGACGACGTGCTGCCCGAGGCGTTCGCCACCGTGCGCGAAGCCGCCAAGCGCGTGCTCGGCATGCGCCATTTCGACACCCAGATGATGGGCGGCATGATCCTGCACCAAGGCAAGATCGCCGAAATGCGCACCGGCGAAGGCAAGACGCTGGTGGCGACGCTGCCGGTCTATCTCAACGCGCTGGAGAGCCGGGGCGTCCACGTCATCACCGTCAACGACTATCTCGCCAAGCGCGACGCCGAATGGATGGGCCAAGTCTATCGCTTCCTCGGCCTCTCGGTCGGCACCATTGTGCACGGTCTTTACGACAACGAGCGCCGCCAGGCCTACGCCGCCGACATCACCTACGGCACCAACAACGAATTCGGCTTCGATTATCTGCGCGACAACATGAAGTACTCGCTCGGCGAAATGGTCCAGCGTGGGCATCGCTTCGCGATCGTCGACGAAGTCGACTCAATCCTGATCGACGAAGCGCGCACGCCGCTGATCATCTCGGGCCCGACCGAGGACCGCAGCGAGTTCTACAAATCGGTCAATTCGCTGATCCCGCTGCTCGGTCCCGAGCATTATGAGCACGACGAAAAGCAGCGTTCGGTGACCTACACCGAAGAGGGCTCTGAGCGGATCGAGGAAATCCTGGTCGAGCGCGGCCTGCTGCAGGGCTCGATGTACGAACCGTCGAACATCTCGGTCGTGCACCACGTCAACCAGGCGCTGCGCGCGCACAAGCTGTTCCACCGCGACAAGGATTATATCGTCAAGGACGGCGAAGTCGTTCTGATCGACGAATTCACCGGACGCATGATGCATGGCCGTCGCCTGTCGGAAGGCTTGCACCAGGCGATCGAAGCCAAGGAAGGCGTGAACATCCAGCCGGAAAACCAAACGCTGGCGTCGATCACCTTCCAGAATTATTTCCGCCTCTACGACAAGCTCGGCGGCATGACCGGCACCGCTTCCACCGAAGCGGCGGAATTCGGCGACATCTACAAGCTCGACGTCGTCGAAATTCCCACCAATCGTCCGATCAAGCGCATCGATATCGACGACGAAGTCTATCGGACGGCGGCCGAGAAATACAAAGCCATCATCGCCGACATCGAAGAAACGCACCGCAAGCAGCAACCCGTGCTGGTTGGCACGGTGTCGATCGACAAGTCCGAATATCTCTCGACCATGCTGAAGCAGCGCGGCATTCCCCACCAGGTGCTGAACGCGCGCTATCACGAGCAGGAAGCGCAGATCGTGGCGCAGGCCGGCGTGCCTGGCGCGGTGACGATCGCCACCAACATGGCCGGCCGCGGCACTGACATTCAACTCGGCGGCAACGTCGATATGCGCGTGAAGGCGGCGCTGAAGGGCGATGAAACGCCCGATCAGATTGCGGCGCTGAAGAAGCAGATTCAGGCCGACGTGGAGGCCAAGAAGCAGGTCGCGCTCGAAGCCGGCGGCCTCTACGTGCTCGGCACCGAGCGTCACGAAAGCCGCCGCATCGACAACCAGCTACGCGGCCGGACCGGCCGTCAGGGCGACCCGGGCAAGTCGAAATTCTACATCTGCTTGGAAGACGATCTGCTGCGCATCTTCGCCGCCGATCGTTTGGACGCGATCATGCGCGGCCTCGGCATCCAAGAAGGCGAGGCCATCGTCCACCCCTGGATGAACAAGGCGCTCGAGACCTCGCAACGCCGTGTCGAGCAGCGCAATTTCGAAATCCGCAAGAACCTCCTGAAGTACGACGACGTCATCAACGATCAGCGTAAGGCGATCTTTGAGCAGCGCATCGAATTCATGCGCACCGCCGATGTCGCCCCGATCATCAAGGACATGCGCCACGACGTCGTGGAGAAGCTGGTCTGGCGCCACATGCCGGAGAAGGCCTATCCCGAACAATGGAACACCGCCGAACTCAAGATCGAAGCCGAGGAAATTTTTGGCTTCACCTCGCCGGTCGATGCCTGGGCCGCCGAAGAAGGCATTGCGCAACAAGAGATCATCGAGCGCCTGACGCGCGAGGTTGATCATGCCTATGCGCAAAAGGCCGCCATGCTGGGCCCGGAGCGTTTGCGCGCGGTCGAAAAACAAGTGCTGCTCTCGGTCGTCGACATGCGCTGGCGTGAGCATTTGAGCTTGCTCGATCATCTGCGTTCGGTCGTGCACTTGCGCGGCTATGCCCAGCGCGATCCGCTGAACGAGTTCAAGACCGAAGCCTTCTCGCTGTTCGAGCGCATGCTGCTCGATCTGCGCACCACCATCACGCGCATGCTGCTGCGTCTGCAGATTGGTCAGACCGAAGATCAGCTGCCGAAGCCGATGGCGCCGACGCAGACCTACGAAATCCACCAGAACCCGGACACCGGCGAAAACGAAATGGCCCGCAAAGCGGATTTGCATCCGCTGGCGCCGGAAGGCTTCGATCGCCACAACCCGGCCACCTGGGGCAAGGTCTCGCGCAACGCGCCGTGCCCGTGCGGTTCCGGCAAGAAGTTCAAATATTGCCACGGCCAAGCCGAAGCGCAGAGCGCTTAGGGCTCGCGTTCAACCAACGGCCAAGAAGGCGCTCGAAAGGGCGCCTTCTTTTTGCGTCTAGGCTTGAGCGCCGCTGGCCTGCTTGTTGGCTGCAGGCGCAAGCCTTTGGTTCAAGAACGCGCGGATCGGGCGGTCCCAGTATTTGTCGGCGGCCCAGGCGCTGAAGCCGATCACGAGGATGAAGAAGAGGCCGGACATCGGCGCGTATTCCTCAAGCCAAACGCCGACGCTCAGCTTCGCCACAACGCCGCCCAAGGAATGCATCGGCACGTGCAGCACATAGGCGGCATAGGATGCGATGCCCAACCATGAGCAGATGGGCAGCAAGCGCGCGCTTGGCTCGTATCGCGCGGCGATCAGAATGAGCGCCGGATAAAGCGCCATTGCGAAGACGAGCTTCAGCTCCGTCGGTGGACGCCAATCGCCGAGCGCCGCGCGGGGCAGGAACGTCGCCAGCGTGATCGCGCCAAGCGCCAGCACCATGGTGTTCGATTGAATGCGCCCGGTGAACGCAAACTTGTCGCGCAGCCGATAGAGCAATACGCCCGCAAAGAAACCAAACATCGCGCGCGCCAGGCCGCCGTCGAAGGTGCGCCACGAGGCGCCGAGATCGAAGGATTGATAGCGGACCGTCACGGCGATCAGCGCAACAGCAAGCAAGCCGACAAAGATCGCCAGCTGCTTCAACGAAAGCCGTGCGCCGAACAGCGCGAAGGCAAGATTGGCAATCAGCTCGAAGAAGAGCGACCAAGCCGGGAAATTGAACTGAAACAGAAAGGGCGGCGAACCGTCAGCGGGGTTCGGCAGCATCAGCGCATTGAGCACCGCGGCGATCCCAAGCGCCGTCGAGCCCTCGGTCATGTCGGCATAAAGCCGCAGCGCGACCGCGAGACCAGCGATCAGGAAGCCCAAAAGATATAGCGGGTAGAGCCGGATCAGCCGCATGCGCACGAAGGCCGCGACGCCAAGATTGGCGTTCAGGCGCTGCGCGTAGGCGTGCGTGAGCACGAAGCCGCTCAGGATGAAAAAGAGGTCCACCGCGAGAATGGCGGCGGTGAAGACCGGGCCGTCATCGCCGAACAGGCGCCCGCCGTGCCAGGTGATGACGGCAAGGGCCGCGATGCCGCGGAGCGCGTCAAGCGTGATGAAGGCGCGCGAGGAGTGCATGACCTGCCGAATTCTTCGTGAGGTCCGCGACTTCATCGATCGCTGTGCGTCCGTCAAGCCGGCGGGTGAGAATGCCGCAGCAGCAGCCGGTCAGGCGCGCAGCACGTGCTCGGCCAGCGCCCGGTAAGACGGTAGGGAAACGTGGTCCAGTGCGCTATTGGCGTTGCCGGCGATGTGGTGCGAGCCAAATCGGGCGATCACCAGCTCAGCCGCCGGCGCGATCCAGATCACCTGGCCGTGGATGCCCCGCGCGGTGAAGCTGCCCAAATTGTCATGCGCCACCCACCATTGATTGCGGTAGCTCCAGCCTTGCAGTGTGGAATATTTGGCCTTGGCGAAATGATCGCGGTCGGCGCCGTTGCGGATATCCGCGACGACTTTGGCCGGCGCGATCTGTTGGCCGTTGGCGGCGCCGTCACAGCGCATCATCTCGCCGAACCGCGCCATGTCGCGCAGCGTGAGATTGAGCCCGCCGCCGCACATCGCCGCGCCCGTGCGGTCAACAAGAAAGTGCGCGTCTTCCTCGACGCCAAGCTTGCGCCAAATGCGCTCGGAGATCAGCTGCGCCATCGGCGCGCCAGTGACGCGCTGCACGATCCAGCCCAACACTTCCGTGTTGCATGTTTTGTAGGCGAAGGCCTGGCCGTGCTCGCCTTGCTTCTTCAAGCCCTGCAAAAATTCGAAAATGCTCTTCGGGCCCGCATAATCCGCAGGCCGCGTAGCGATGCCACAGGCGAGCGTGTAGGCGAAAATCTCGGCGCTGCGATCAGTGTAATCTTCCGAATATTGCACGCCGATCGTCATATCGAGCACTTGGCGCACGCTGGCGTCGCCATAAGCGCTGGCTTTCAGATCAGGTACGTATTGGACGACTGGCGCCTCGGGGTCGAGCGCGCCTTCCTCGATCAGCATCGCCGCGATCAGGCCGACGAAGGATTTGGTCACCGACATCGCCAAGTGCGGCAGCTCCGGCGCGAGCGCGCCCAGATACTTCTCATAGATCACCGCGCCGCGATGCAGCGCGATAATGCCGTCCGTGTAATTGAGGTCGAGCGATTGCGCCCATGTGAGCGTGCGCCCATCCATGGCCGTGAAGCTGATCTCGTCGATGTCGTCGCGCAGCTTATACGGCAGCGCCCACGCCGCGCCTGGCCCGCGCCGGACGTTCGCTGTCGGGCTCAGTTCGCGCTGATGGCTGAAGGCCCAACGTATGTAAGGAAAGCGCCAGCTTGAATTGTCATCGAGCCGGATCAACTTGTCCGCGGGCGGCGGAAAGCCTTGCATCCATCCATTGGCGCGCGGATCGCTGGCGGCGGCGTCGAGGTGCGACATGATCAGCGTTGTCCAGCCAGTTCGCGAATCAGCACCCGCCAGTGCGTGAGCCCCGCGTAGAAGGTGTCGACCGAGACGCGCTCGTTAAGTCCGTGCGCGAAATCATCGCTGTCCTTGATGAACACAGCGCCGACGCCATAGGTCGGAATGCCGGCGGCGCGGAAGAACAGGCCATCCGTCGCGCCCGCTGACATATAGGGCGTGACGACAACGCCGGGATAGGTCGTGTGCACGGCGCGCGTGACGGCGTTCATCACATCCTCGCGCAAGGGCGAGGCGTCGCTTGAGTTCGACGGCCCGAGCGGCGCGACTTCGATGCCGGGGCCGGCGATGGCTTGCAATTCGCTCTGCACGTCCGCCACCGGGACGCCGGGGAAGATTCGGCAATTCACGGTCGCGGTGGCGCTTTGCGGCAATGCGTTTTCCGCGTGGCCGCCGGCGAGCATGGTGGCGACGCAGGTCGTGTGCATCATGTGCGCGAAGGAGGTGGCGAGCAGCGTGCGCGCAGCGCGACGGTCGCCGGGATTATCAGCGAAGCGGCGCAGCGCGGCGCCTTCGGGTCCGCCGATCGATTGCGCGGCGTTGCGGAAGGAAAGTAATGTCGTTTCATTCCATTGCGTCGGGAATTGGAAGGCGCGCAGTCGCGCCAGCGCTTCGCCCAATTCGTAGATCGCATTGTCGGCGCGTGGCTGCGAGGAATGGCCGCCGGGATTGCGCGCCGTGAAGGTGAAGCTCGCGTAGGTCTTTTCCGCCGTCTGCATCGCATAATTCAGCGGCGCCCCGGCTTCGCTCAAAGCGCCGCCGCCGCCGTCGGAATTCAGCGCGAATTCGGCGTCGCCCAGCAGATCGCGGTGTTGCGCGAGCAACGCTTGGGTTGAGGCGCCGGTCGTCTCTTCGTCGCCCGAGAACCAGATGATCAGATCCCGAGTTGGCGTGAAGCTTTCGGCGCGCAGCGTGAGGAAGGTGCTGGTGAGCTGGACAAGGCCCGCCTTGTTGTCGAGCGAACCGCGGCCGAAGAAATAGCCGTTCTCTTCGATGAGCGTGAACGGGTCGCGCTCCCAATCGCTGCGCAGCGCCGGCACCACGTCCATGTGCGCCAGAAACAGAATTGGCCGACCGCCCGAACCGTCGCCGCGATAGCGCACGACGAGGCCGGCGGTGCCGTTGGTTTCGATGATGCGCACATCGTCGGCGGCAAACCCGCCGGCACGGAAGCGCTCAGCCAGATAATTCGCCATCGCCAAATTCTGCGGCCCGGTGGAGGTGTCGAAGCCGACCACGCGTTCGTAGATGTCGCGCGCTTGCGTCCGTTGCGCATCGCTTGGCGTCTGCGCTTGGCTCACGCCCGAACAGAACAGCAGGGCGGCCGCGGCAACCGGCGCACACCAACGAAACAGCATGAAATCCCCCAATCGTTTCGCCCATGCTGCGGGGCGGTTAGCGCTTTGGCAAGAGATTGGGCGCAGGGCTAGGGCCATGAGCGCTATTCTGATCCTGGGCGTCGATCCCGGCCTCAATCGTTGCGGTTGGGGTTTGGTGCGGAGCGAAGGCGCGCGCTTGAGCCACGTCGCGCATGGCGTGATCACGCCGAAGGCGGCCCAACAGCTCGCCTCGCGTTTGCATGACGTATTCGAGGGCCTCTGCGCCGTGATCGAACAATACCAGCCGCACGAAGCCGCCGTTGAAGAGACGTTCGTAAACTCGAACGCACGCGCCGCACTAGCGCTTGGTCAAGCGCGCGGCGTGGCGCTGGCGGCGGCGGCGCGGCATGGCTTGGTGGTGGGCGAATATGCGCCGACGACGATCAAGAAAGCCGTTGTCGGTTCCGGCAGCGCCGACAAGACGCAGATCGCCTTCATGGTGCGGCGTCTATTGCCGACGGCGGGCGAAGTGAAGGCTGACGCCGCTGATGCGCTGGGCGTCGCGCTCTGTCACGCCGCGCATGGCGGCTTTAAGCGCAAGGCCGGCGGCGCTTAGGCCAACGCCTTCGTGTAGGTCGCAAGGTCGAAATAATCGCGCCAGACTTTGATCTTGCCGTTCTCAAGTTCGAACACGCCGCAGCACGGCAGGTCCACGGTCTTATCGCCGACATGGATGTGATCGACGCGCTCGGCGATCACCACGTCGCCGGCGGATGCGATGTTCAGCACGTCCCAATTGGTCTTCGTCCAATCCTTCAGGAACGCGGCGATGAACGGCCGGAGCGCCGCGCGCCCGGCGATCGGCGCGATCGGCATGTTGTAATACACCCCGTCCTCCGCGAAGAAGCTGACGATCTTTTCAACGTCGAGCGATGGCCATGTATCGATGAAGTCGCGCACGATGCGTTCGTTGTCGGACATGATCTATCCTTTCACTGCCAATGTGCTCTTGCGTGCGCCCCAGAGCAAATAGATCGGGATGCCGATCGCCATCCAGATGAAGAAGCGCTCGATCGTACCGAGGTTCAGGCTTGAGAAGAGGTACAGACAGCCGACGATCGCCAGCGGCGCCACGACCCACACCAGCGGCGTGCGGAAGGGGCGCTCAGCGTTCGGCGCGCTGTGGCGCAGCACCATCACCGAGACGGCGACCGCGATGAACGCCGCCAGCGTGCCGGCGTTCGCGAGCGAGGCGATCTCGCCGAGCGTCAGCAGTCCCGCGAGCGCCGAGCACACGACCGCTGTGAAGATGGTCATGATCACCGGCGTGCCGAGCTTCGAATGCACACGCCCCCAAGAACGCGGCAGCAAGCCGTCGCGCGACATCACATAGAAGATGCGCGTCTGGCCGTAGAGGAAGGCGAGGATCACGGTGGGAATGGCAATGGAAGCGACCCCGCCGATGATCGCGGCGGCTTCCGGCTGATTGAGGCTGCGCACGATTTCCGCGATCGGTTCGCCGCTTGAGGCGAACATGTTGAAATCCATCGCGCCAATCGCAGCCGCGCCGACCAGCATATAAAGCAGCGTGCAAATCACCATCGAACCAATAATGCCGATCGCCAGATCGCGGCCGGGGTTCTTGGCTTCTTCCGCGGCGGTGGACACCGCGTCGAAGCCGTAGAAAGCGAAGAACATCACCGCGGCCGCGGCCATGACGCCAATGTTCGTCCCGTCCGCTTGCGGCGTCGAACCCCAGCCGAACGGCGCGAATGGCGTGAAACGCGAAATGTCGAACGCGGGCAGCGCAATCACCAGGAAGAGGATCAGCGCGGCGATCTTCAGCACCACGAGGGCTGAGTTCACCCAGGCGCTTTCGCGCGTGCCGAGGATCAGCAGGCCAGCGACCAGGAAGATGATGAACACGGCAAGCGGATTGAAATGCAGCGCGTGCCCCGCCATTTCGCCGAACGGCAGCATCTGCGGAATGTTGACGCCGAAGCCGGTGAGCACGCCTGAGGCGTAGCCCGACCAACCGACCGCGACCGCGCTCACCACCACCGAATATTCCAAGATCAGCGCCCAGCCGACGATCCAGCCCGCGAGCTCGCCGAGCGAGGAATAGGTGTAGGTGTACGCGCTGCCCGAGGCCGGCATCATGCTCGCCAGTTCCGCATAGCAAAGCGCAGCGCACGCGCACACCGCGCCGGCGATCGCGAACGACACGATCACGCCAGGGCCCGCCATGCCGGCGCCTTGGCCGATCAGCGCGTAAATCCCGGCGCCCACGATCGCGCCCACGCCCAATGCCACGAGATGCGGCCACGACAAGGTGCGCTTCAATTCCTGATGCTGCGGCGCCTCAATAGGCTTGCGACGATTCCAGAACGCCATCCGATCCCCCCGTTTGCCGCTATCTTGGCCGGGGGAGGCGCGCTTCGCCAGAGCCCGTCGATGAATATCGCGACTTGCTCCTGCATGGCCGGCTCGCTATCGCGGCGAAGGGGGTGTGGGCATGCGGATACTCGTGCTTGGCGGATACGGCCTGATCGGGCTTGAGATTGTGCGCTGTCTGCGGGCCGCAGGGCATGAGGTCGTTGGGCTTGGCCGCTCGACGGCAAAAGGGCGCGCGGCCGCCCCGGACATTGCCTGGATCGGCGCCGATATCGCCGCGCTCACAACGCCGCAAGCATGGGCGCCGCACATCGCCGGCGTCGACGCCATCGTCAACGCCGCCGGCGCGCTGCAGGACGGCGCGCGCGACAATCTTCGCGCCACGCAGCAAGACGCGATCGTCGCGTTGATCCAAGCCTGCGCGGGCAAGCCCATACGCTTCGTGCAAATATCCGCGCCCGGCGCGGCGGTCGATGCGCCGACGGCGTTCATGCGCACCAAGGGCGTCGCCGACGCGGCGCTGCGCGCGAGCGGATTGGACTGGTTCATACTCAAGCCCGCGCTCGTGATCAGCGCCAATGCGTATGGCGGGACATCCTTGCTGCGCATGTTGGCGGCCCTGCCATGCGCGCAAGTGCAGGTGCTGGGGAAGAGCAGGGTGCAGAGTGTCGCCGCCACCGATGTGGCCGACGCTGCGCGCCTGGCGCTTGAGGGGAAAGTCGAGGCGCGCCGAGACTATGATCTGGCCGAGGCGCAGAGCCATGCCTTAGCCGATGTCATCGCCAAATTCCGCGCGTGGCTTGGGTTCTCGCCCGCGCGATTGCGTATCGAACTGCCCACGGCGCTTGGTTATTGCATCGCTCTCTTCGCCGACCTTGCAGGCTGGTTAGGATGGCGCTCGCCGCTGCGCTCCACGGCGCTGCGTGTGTTGGCGCAAGATGTGAAAGGCGATGGTCGCGCGTGGGCGGCGGCGACTGGCGCCAGACTCAAATCGCTCGACGAGACCCTGGCGTCGTTGCCGGCGACGGCGCAGGAGCGCGCTTACGCCCGCGTGCAAATACTGCTGCCGCTCTTGGCGCTGACTCTCTCGGGTTTCTGGCTTGCGTCCGGCGCGATAGGCATCGCGCAGCGTGACGCGGCGGCGCGCGTGTTGGAGGGGGCGGTGTCGCCACAGCTGGCGATGGCGCTCGTGCTTGGCGGCGCGGTGGCGGACATCGCGATTGGTCTCGGCGTGTTGCTGCGTCCTTTCACGCGCGCGGCCGCGCTGGCCGCGGTCGCGCTTTCGCTGCTCTATCTCATCGCCGGGACGTGGCTGACGCCACATCTCTGGGCCGACCCGCTCGGCCCGTTCGTGAAAATATTCCCGAGCATAGCGCTTGCGCTCGCTGTCGCCGCGTTCGTGGGTGAACGCTGATGGACCCGCTCATCCTATTGCGCTGGCTCCACGTCCTCGGCGCCTGTGTATTGCTCGGCACGGGCGCGGGCATCGCCTTCTTCATGGTGATGGCCCACCGCACCAAGGACGCGCGCTTGATCGCGCATACCGCGTCGATCGTGGTCATCGCCGATTGGCTCTTCACCGCCAGCGCCGTCATCGCCCAGCCCATTACTGGCGCGCTGCTGGCTTACCAATTGGGCTGGAGCTTCAGCGAAAGCTGGATCGTGCTCTCGCTCGCGCTCTATGGGCTTACCGGTGCGTTCTGGCTGCCGGTTGTATGGATTCAGCACCGCCTGCGCGATCTCGCGCGCGCTGCAGCCGCCAGCAACGCGCCCTTGCCGGACGCTTATCACACACTCTACCGCATCTGGTTCGCCTGCGGCTTTCCCGCATTCTTGGCGGTGCTGGCGATCCTTTATCTGATGCTGGAGCGGCCCGCTCTCTGGTGATCAGACGCGAACGATCAACCCGTACGCCAAGAGCGTCGAGACCAGCGCATCAATCTTGTCGCCCTTGAGATCGCTCAAGCCAAACACTTCGCCGTTCAGCGCACGCTCCAGGGCGGGGCGGTTCGCAGCCGTGAAGTCGAGATCGCCGCCGGGACCGATCACGACGATATCGTCGCCATCCTCGGCGATGCGGAAGGGCGCGTGGCGCTTCAGCACAAACCGATCGCTGGCTTCGATGCTCTTGCTGGCGTTGAGAATAGAGAAGCGGTTTTCGGCGGGGCGCGAGCGGATGAAGGTGTCCACCATCAGATCGAGCGCCGGATCGAGTTTGATTTCCTGCGCCAACAGGCCCGCAAGCGTCGAAAGCTGCTTGCGCGCGGCGTCGCGGTTGAAATCCGGATGCGCAAAGCCCGCCGGCAGCGAGCGGCGCAATTCCGGCGAGCGCAGCGCCACTTCCGACACCGCCTCCAGAATCAAGTCCGCCCAGGTGCGGGTGATCAGGCCGACGGTGATGTGGAGCGACGGCTGCTCGCCGGACGTCAACGCATCGTGCATCAAGCCACGCGGCACGTAAGCGCAATCGCCCGCCTTCAGCACGAATTCCTGGCGCAGCGCGCCGGTCTCGTGTTTGCCCGGCTCGAAGCCTTCGCCGCGGAACGGCGCCTCGATCGGCATGTCATAAATGCGCCAGGCCTTCTCGCCCTCGACCTGGATCACCAGCACATCATGATTGTCGTAATGCGTGCGAAAACCCTGCGCATTGGCGGGGGTCAGGTACAGGTTCGCCTGCACGTGCGACGAGAACACGTGCTCCAGGCCTTTGCACAAGCGCGCGAGCTTCGGTTCGACTTGATGGGCTTGGTTCAGGATGATGGTCGCGCCGCCGCGATATTGATCGGCCACCGCGCCGCGATCGATGAATCCCGACGCATCGACATATTGGCTGGCGCTCATCTCACGCGAGGCGTCGGCCAGCGCGAGTTGTCCCTCGCGCAGATCGACGCTGGTGACGATGCGATCGACATCGTCGATGCTCAATAAGCCGTCGAAGCGCCGCGCCGCATTATGATGCACGACCAGCGCTTCACGTTCGTACGTTTTGGCGAAAAACGTCTCGATCCGCTCGGGCCCAATCAGGTACCCAAGCGGATCGTCGAGCCAAGGCTCGCGCGATGTCACGGACGACTTACCAGTTGCGGCGTGGGCCGCGACCGTAATTGGCGCGGTCAGCGTAGGAGCCGCTGTCGCCGTCGGTCAGGCCCGAAGGCGAGTTGCGGGTGGCGCCGCGGCCGTTGCCGCCATTGTCGGCGTTGCCGCCGCTGTCGCTGTCGGTCAGCCCCGTACGACCGCCGCCACCGCCGCCGCCACCGCCGCGACCGTAGCCGGCGCGGTCCGCGCCGTTGCCAGTGTCGCTGTCGGTGGCGCCCGTGCGGCCGTAGCCGGCGCGGTCCGCGTAAGAGCCGGTGTCGCTATCGGTGCGGCCGGTATAATTCTGGGCCGCCGCTTCGCCGGTCACCGCCGCCGTCGCGCCGCCCACAATGGCGGCCGCGCCCGCGACGCGCGCCATGAACGAACGACGGTTTAAACGCTTCTTTTCAGACATTCATTTCCCCCGAAAGTCCACGCCGGCCCGTTACTGCGAGCCGATCGCAAAAACTTTATCCCTCACATCAGAATCGGTATCACAGAGCCGGAATCCCGACACGCGCGAACGTATCGCAACAGGATATTTCGACATCGCCTGCAAACGGGGGTTGGGGCGGCGGTGGTTCGCGCCGTCCGTTTCGCCGCCGCCCGAATCCGCGCACTCCTAATCTCATGATCGGATCATTGAACGGCGTGGTTGCGGCGGTGGGTGAGGACACCGCTTTGATTGACGTGAATGGCGTCGGCTATGTGGTGCAAGCGGCGGGGCGCACGCTGGCACGGCTGACGGTCGGCGCGCCGGCAAAGCTCTTCATCGAAACGCATGTGCGCGAAGACGCGATCCGCCTGTTCGGATTTTCCAGCGAAGAAGAGCGCGCCTGGTTTGCGCATCTGCAGACCATTCCGGGCGTCGGCGCCAAGGTCGCGCTCGGCATTCTCGACGCCATGCCGCCCGAAGTGCTGGCCGACGCCATCGCCTTGCAGGACAAGGCCGCATTCGCCCGCGCTAATGGCGTCGGTCCAAAGCTCGCCGCGCGCTTGGCCACCGAACTCACCGGTAAGGCCGGGCCGAAAGGCTTCTTCTCCATCGCCGGCGGCGCCGCGCGCACAGCAAGCGCCGCGCCCGCCGCCAATGGCGCGCGCGCGGAAGCGGTGTCGGCGCTGGTCAATCTCGGCATTGACCAATCGAGCGCCGCGCGCGCCGTCGCCAACGCCGCCAAGCAATTCGCCGCCGACGCGCCGGCGCCCGAACTCATCCGCGCGGCGCTGAAGGAAGTCAGCCGCTAGGCCGCATGGCTGTCGCCCATGCCGCAATTGGGATCTTCCGCGCCGACCATCGGCCGCATCTCGCATACGCCTTCCCAACCTGGGGCGTGGTCGCGGTGCACTTCCATGAATTCAACCGCGCTTGCCAGCGCTTCCGCGCGCGTCGCGAATTCAAAGATGGCGTAACCGCCGACGACTTCCTTGCTCTCGGCGAACGGCCCATCGATCACATTGATCTCGCCGCGCTTCAGGCTGATGCGGGCGCCCATCTGGATCGGGAACAAGCCGCCCGTATCGATCAGCGACCCATCGGCGGTGCGCTTCTCGATCAATTGGGTCATTGCATCCATCAGAGCCTGCGGCGGCGGGCCGTCTGACGGCGGGGCGATGACGAAAAACATGTAACGCATGAATCTGCTCCGTGGCTGGCATAACGCGCCAGCCCCAAGGACGAACGCCAGCCTGCGGCGCCGACGTTGCGCTTTCCGATTTATCCACAGCTTGGCGACTAGAGCAGGCCAGAACAATCCGGAAACCCGAATCGCGCTAGGAAGGTCCATGGCCGAGCCAGCAGAACGCCCCGACCAACGGATTCTTACGTCGGAGAAAATGCCCGGGGAGGGCGCCGACAGGGCGTTGCGCCCCACCGGCTTTGACGAGTTCGTCGGCCAGCCCACGGCCAAGGCCAATCTTCAGGTTTTCGTCGAGGCCGCGCGCGCGCGCGGCGAGGCGATGGACCATACTTTGCTGTTCGGCCCGCCGGGCTTGGGCAAAACCACGCTCTCGCAAATCGTCGCGCGCGAGCTTGGCGTCGGCTTTCGCGCCACCAGCGGGCCGGTGATCGCGCGCGCGGGCGATCTCGCGGCGTTGCTCACCAATCTCGAACCGCGCGACGTGCTGTTCATCGACGAAATTCACCGCCTCGCGCCGGCGGTCGAAGAAATTCTCTATCCGGCGATGGAGGATTATCACCTCGACATCATTATCGGTGAAGGCCCGTCGGCGCGCAGCGTGCGCATTGATCTGGCGCCCTTTACGCTTGTCGGCGCCACGACGCGCGCCGGTTTGCTCAGCACGCCGCTGCGCGATCGCTTCGGCATCCCGCTGCGGCTTGAGTTCTATAGCGCGCAAGATTTGCTTGGCATCGTCACGCGCGGCGCCGGCAAGCTCAACATGCCGATCACGCCGGAAGGCGCGATGGAGATCGCCAAGCGCGCCCGCGGCACGCCGCGCGTCGCCATTCGCTTGCTGCGTCGCGTGCGCGATTTCGCCGGCGAAAACGCGATCGATGCGGCGGTGGCGGACGCTGCGTTGAAGCGGCTCGATGTCGATAGCGACGGCCTCGATATGCTCGACCGCCGCTATCTGCACGCCCTCGTCGAAACCTATGGCGGCGGCCCTGTCGGTGTTGAAACGCTGGCTGCCGCGTTGGCCGAAGCGCGCGACGCCATCGAAGACGTGATCGAGCCCTATCTGATGCAGCAAGGCTTCGTCATGCGCACCCCACGCGGCCGCGTCGCTGCGCCGAAAGCGTACGAGCGCCTAGGCAAAAAGCCGCCGCCGATCCAACCGAGCACGGGAGCGTTGTTCGGGGAGGAGTAGGGGGCTCGAGCCATGCGGAGACGGCGTGGTTGACGAACGGGCGAATCTACGGCAACTTGGGGTTGCCTCCGGATGGGGGCTGGAAAAGAAGCTGTGGAACGGCTTTGGAAGTTTCTGCTGGACAGCAGTCAGGATCGCTATTGCGCCGGAGGCGTAATGTGCTTGATCGTCGGTCCAACGGATCCCCGAAGCGGTTCTCTGTATGGAGAACTGAAATATGGACCCGAACAAAATCATCGTTCGATACGAACAGGTTGCGGAGCAGGTTGAAGGACCTGTGCGTCGCATCATAGGTTTTGTGCGTGCTGCGAACATGCTCACGCTCTTTGATGCTGCGGATCTCGAAGCTAATCCAAGGTCGGCCAAGGCCGGACCTGTAACGGTAGCGATCAGCGAGAGTATCGAGAAAACGCCCGAAACGTTTCCCTTTAAGACAAAAGGCGTCTTGGTAGGCGCGTCCGACTACGATGCGCTTGATAGAAAGCGGTACGAGCTTCGGTTCGTGAACCCCCGCATCGAGGGTATCCTTGACGGCGGACACAATATGCTCGCGATCGGAACGCATATTCTTGTTGCGGCCACTGGCGATGAGCGTCTTCGACAGAAGATCAAACGGTGGAGTGATTTCAAAGACGCGTGGCACGAGAACCGCGCTGCTGTGCATGCGTTGAAGCGCGCCTCAACGGGCGAGGATGCAAATTCGGAAGAGTTGAATTTTCTTGTCCCGTTGGAAATTCTCGTTCCCTCCGACGTTGAGGACAATGGCGTTGTTGATCAATTCAATAACTCATTGCTCGATATATGCGCGGCGCGAAACAACAACCACGAGCTAACGCTTGAAACTCGCGCTAACAAAAAAGGCTTCTACGAAGAGCTGCGGAAGGCTCTGCCGCCCAGCATCGCAGCGAGAATTGAATGGAAGAGCAACGAAAGCGGCGACATTCGCGTCCGCGATCTGATCGCTTTATCTTGGATTCCTCTTTCCCTGTTGGCCTTGCCGCACGACGAGGATGGTAGGAAGGTTGAGCCGCCGGTTCCGCAAAACATCTATCGTAACAAAGGGGAGTGCGTGAAGCTCTTCGATCGGCTGATGGGGAGTCCTGCGGTGTCCAAGCCGACGGGCGGAGAGTATACGCGTGAACTGCATAACGAGGCTGTCCGGAGTGCGCTTAGAATCGCAGCGTCATTGCCCGTGCTCTACGACAAAATCTACATCGACTTTCCCGCGGCCTACAACAAGGCCGACGGCAAGTTTGGTAAGCTCGACATCGTCAAGATGGCCAAGGACATGCACTCGCAACCGTTGTCCCACTTTACCGAAGAGCCCGTTGAGTATCGGTATCCAGATGGACTCATCATGCCTCTCGTCTATGGTCTGAAGGCGCTGATGCGAGTTTCAAAAGCCGGTGCCGTCGAGTGGGCAGAAGATCCCGTCGACTTCCTCGATGAGCACCTTGATACCATCGTGAAGAAATATCGGGTGATCCTCGACGCCTTTTCTCTTGATCCTCAAAAAATCGGCAAGAACGAAGGCTCCTATGCGTACGTGATCGATGCCTTCGAGACCGAGATCTTGCGGCGGGCGCACCGCGTGTAGTTGAAGTTGGGGGATGGGCCTTTCTGTCCCCCAACTATTTCTCGAAAAACATTCGCTGCCCATCAACTCATCCGCGCCTTCCGCCATCCGCCCCAGCGATAATACGCCAGCGCTAAGCAGACCGACACGGCCATGCTGATCGGGAAGCTCCACCAGATCGCGTCTGCGCCCCAAGCAGGCTGCATCAAAGTTGCAAAGCCGATGCGCACGCCGAACAGCGAGATCGCCAAAATCAAAAGCGGCGCGAGCACGGCGCCGGTCGAACGCACCACGCCGAATAGCACGAAGGTCACGCCAAACAGAATGAAGCTCCAGCTGGCGATCGCATTGACATGCTCGGCGATGGCGATGGCGTTGGCTTGGCCGGGCAGGAAGAGGCCGAGAATGTAAGGGTCGACCAGATAGAGCAGCACGACGAGACTGCCCGTCAGCACCACATTGATCCAAATGCCCGTCCACGCGCTCTGTTCGACGCGCGCCCATTTCTGCGCGCCGACGCTCTGCGCCGCCATCGAGGAAACAGCCGCGCCGATCGCCATCGCCGGCATCTGCACATAGGCCCAAAGCTGAAACGCCACGCCATAGGCGGCGGCCGTCTCGGCGCCATAGCCATTGATCATGCTCATCATGATGAGGCCGGAGAGCGAGATCACCATCATCTGCGCGCCCATCGGCAGGCCCTTGACGACGATGATGCGCACCAGATCGGCGTCGGGCTTGAGCAGCCGCCATTCGCCGCGCGTCAGCCGCAGATCGGCCTTGCGCGCATACATGTAGGCGACCATCGCGCCGAGCCCGATCGCTTGCGACAGCAAGAGCGCCGTCGCCGAGCCGGCAATGCCCATTTGCGGGAAGGGGCCAAGGCCGCTGATCAGAATCGGGTTGAACGCGATGTCCAACAAGGTCGCCAGCGTCGTGAACACGAACGGGGTGCGCGCATCGCCCGCGCCGCGCTGCACCATCACCAACAGCGCGAACACGCACATGAACGGCATCGAGAGAAAGATCACGCGGAGATACGTCTCCGCCAAAGCGCGCGCTTCGTCCGGCGTGCCCATCAGATCGAGAATCTGCGCGGCGCCCGCATAACCGCCGATCGCCAGCAGCAGCGAAAACGCCAGGAAGAAACTGGTCGTCGTGCCGACGACTTTCTTCGCGCGCGTCAAATCCTGCGCGCCCACCGCCTGACCCACCAGGATCGTCGCCGCCATGCCCAACCCGAACAACGTGCCGAGCAGAAAGAGCAAAATCAGCGTTGCGTTCGTCGTCGCCGTCAGCGCCTCGGGCCCCAGCAGGCGGCCCACCCAGATCGTGTTGATCGAGCCGTTCAGCGATTGCAGCACGCTGGTGCCCAGCACCGGCAGCGAGAACAAAAGCAACGTCCGCGCGATCGGCCCTTGCGTGAGGTCGACGCGGGCATGCGGCTTCGGCGCGGCGGCGGCGGTCTGTTGCGACATCAAGGCTCCGAAAATGGCGAAGGGCGCGCTTCTACCGAAAACACCGCGCCGCGCCAGTCTTGTTGTTGGCGCCGCCGTCGCCCATATCGGTCATGGCGGGAGATGCCTGTTAGCCTAGAACACGCCCCAGCGCCTTCGGCGCCACCGCCACATAGCTCTGCTTCAACCAGCCCTTGAGCGTCGCCATCTCGGCGAGGATGTCGTCGTCCGGCTCGAAATGCGCCGTCACCCAATTGTGCTGCTTGTACCAGCCCTTCGCCGGCCGCACGAAGGCGAGCTCCTCGGCCATCTCCGCCGAGATCGGCAGCTTCATGATCAAGGTCAGCGCATCGCGCGGCTCGCCCTTCTCACCAAACACCGCGAACATCTTCTTGCGCACATAAAGCGCGCGCGTGACCGTCCAGCCAGGGCCGGCGCTGGTTTCCGGGAAGGTGAGGCCGTACGCGGTGAGCTCGGCCTCGGCGCGCTGATGCGGCGTTTGCGGCATGGGCCATCATAGCCTGCTTGCACCGCTCCGCCCACACGCCTAATTCACCTGCAGATAAGAGGGAGACGATCATGGCGCACGAAACCGGTCTTGAAATGCGGACCTTGGTGAAGCCGAACGGCCAGTTGGAGCTCTCGCTTGTGCGCGTGCCGGTGCCGGAGCCTGGCCCGGACGAAATCGTCGTCCAAGTGCAAGCTGCGCCCATCAATCCTTCCGATCTCGGTCTGCTCACCGGCCCCGCCGATCTCTCCACCTTGCAAGCCAGCGGCGCGGGCGAAAACATCGTCGTCACCGCGCAGATTCCTGAAGTGGCGATCAAGATGCTCGCCTCGCGCTTCGATCAATCGCTGCCGATTGGCAACGAGGGCGCGGGCGTGGTGGTGAAGGCCGGCGCCAATGCGCAAGCTTTGCTCGGCAAAACCGTCGCCATGGTCGGCGGCGCCATGTACGCGCAATATCGTAAGATTAAAGCCGTCGAAGTGCTGCCCTTGCCGGAAGGGACGACCGCCGTCGAAGGCGCCTCCTGCTTCGTCAATCCTCTGACCGCGCTTTCCATGGTGGAGACGCTGCGCCTCGAAGGCCACAAAGCGCTCGTCCACACCGCCGCTGCGTCGAACCTCGGCCAGATGCTCAACAAGATCTGCATCAAGGATGGCGTGCCGTTGGTGAATATCGTGCGCAGCGAAGAGCAAGAGCGCATCCTGCGCGACATCGGCGCCAAATATGTCGTGAACTCGACCTCGCCGAATTTCATGAACGACCTTGTCGCCGCGCTGAAGGAGACGGACGCCACGCTCGCCTTCGACGCCATCGGCGGCGGCAAGCTCGCCGGCCAGATTCTCACCGCGATGGAAATCGCGCAAAACTCAAAGCCGGGCGCCTATAGTCGCTACGGTTCAGCCGTGCACAAGCAAGTCTATATCTATGGCCGGCTCGACATTCGCCCGACCGAAATCGGCTCCGGCGTCGGCATGGCCTGGGGCGCGAGCGGCTTTTTGCTGACGTACTTCCTGCAAAAAATCGGTATGGCCGAAGCCAATCGCCTGCGCCAACGTGTGCTGGCCGAACTGAAAACCACGTTCGCCAGCCATTACACGAAAACGATCTCGCTCGCTGAAGCGCTCGATCCGGCGATCTTGCTGGCGTACTCGAAGAAGGCGACCGGCGAGAAATATCTGATCGATCCGACCCGCTAGAATCCGCGTCCGCACGGGTCGGCGGCCGATCTAGCGCCGAAGGCGGAATATGGTAGATTGGCGCCATGTCCGATCTTACCGTGCCGATCGACGCCGCGACCGAGGCGACTCTAGACGAGCTAGCGACCGCACGCAGGCAGTCGAAGGACGCCATCGCCGCCGAGGCGCTGGCCGCGTTCGCGCGACGCGAGGCGGATATCCTCAGCAAGATCAAGCGCGGCCAGGATGACGTGAGTGCTGGCCGTACGATTGCACATGATGAAGTCATGCGCCGCGCCGCGCAAATCATTGAGACCGCGCAACAGCTTCGGAAGTGAGGCGTGTCGAGTGGTCTGAGGCGGCAAGCGCCGAGTATTTGGACGCACTTGCTTACATCGCTGTGGAAAGTCCTCAGGCGGCGGCGTTGGTGGGGCGCCGCATTCGCCATGCAATCGGAAGGCTGAAATACTTCAACTCAGGTCGGCAGGGGCGGGTGGCCGGTACGTTCGAGAAGGTGGTCGCACGGACTTCTTATATCATCGCCTACGAGGTGCGGCGCGACGCAAAGGGCCGGGACGTGCTTTACATCCTGCACCTCATCCACACGTCGATGGATTGGCCGCCGGGCGCGTGGCCAACCCGCTAACTCACCACGGCAGCGTTTCGCCCGTTGTCGCGTGCCAGAAGCGGCCGGTGTTTTCGAGTGTGGTTTCGTCGATACGCGCGAGGTAGCCGCGCACGGATTCCTCCACCGGGATGCCGTGTCCGCCGGTCATTTCCGTCGCCACCATGCCGGGATGGATCAGCGCCAAGGCGATGCCGCGCGGCGCCAGATCGCGCGCGAGCGAAACGCCGGCGGCGTTCACCGCCGCCTTCGACATGCGATAGCCATAATAGCCGCCCGACCCATTGTCGGCGATCGAGCCCATGCGGCTGGTCGTGATCACGACCTTGCCGCCTTTGCGCAGCTGCGGCAGCAGTGCGGCCGTCACCCGCAACGGCGCGATCGCGTTGACTTCGAGCTGTTGCATGACGCCAGCGAAATCGAGCGTGTCCAAATTCTCCCCGCGCAGAATGCCGGCATTGTTGATCAGCGTATCGATCTCGACGCCCGCGAGTCGCTTGGCCAATTCACCAATCGAGCCGGCGTCCGCCACATCGACGCCCGCCTCCACGCGCACGCCGAGCGCATCCAGCGCCGGCGAGCTCTTGCGGCACACCGCGATCACATCGGCGCCGCGCGCCTTCAGTTGCTTGCACAGCTCCAAACCAATGCCGCGGTTCGCGCCGGTAACGACGATGCTGCCCATGATGAGCCTCTCCCTCACGATGGCGCGCCCAGCACAGCGTGCGGGCGCGCCTAAACTTCCGTGATGCGGATCGTATCAATTGCGCCGCCGGCGCCGGCGATCTTCCGGTGGCGGCGCGGTTTCAACGTGCGGCGCGGCCATCGCGTCGAACGTTAGCGTGGTCGTGTAGCTCTGCACCGCGGCGGCGGCGCCTGCCGGCGCATCGGCGCGATGGCGTGCGGCGATGACGTATGTGCCGGGGCCAGGCAGCGGGATGGTGGCGCGGCCGGCGGCGTCGGTGGGAACGAACGTATCGAGATCGTTGTCCATGTCGCCCGCCGCGTAGATCACGATGGCGCTGTTGGCGAGCGGGGCGCCGTCGAACAGGACTTCCACCTGGAAGCCGTTGGCCGCAACCACTTGGTTGGGATGCGTGATCGGCTTGATCGCGAGGCGGCCAATCGTTTGATCCACAACGCCGCGCGTCGTGTGGCCATTGCTCAGATAGAGGTCCGACACGGTAACCGTCTGCAGCGTCGCCGTGGGCGTGCCCTCCGGCAGCACTTCGCCGGCCACCTGGGGCCGCCACGCGCCATCGACGCCCACCACCGTTGACACCGGCCCCAGGATTTCGCCTGTCGAAAGACGATAGGTGCCGACGCGGCCGAGGCTCGTTGTCAAATTCGTGGCGGCTCCTTCGACCGCGACGCGATCGGGAAGCACGTCATTCCCGGCTGGATCGATCAGACGCACATTCGCCGGCAGCGCCACTGCGGGCGTGAAGAATTGGTTGGCGTAGGACGCCTGCACCTGCACTTCGCCGTTGGACCAAAATTGGTTGGGCTTCAGATATGCTGTGTACGCCGTCGCTGGCGTAGCTGCCGCCATCAACAGCGCCGCCGCCATCAGAAATCGCTTCATCTCTCTCTCGCCTGCTGCCCGCGGGAACTCCCGCCCCCCTCGTGCGCCTAAGACACACTACAGAGCCGTAAGGATCAACCCGCTTTCACACGCGTGTGATCAGCGCATGCGATTATCGAGCAGCGCAAGCAGGCCCAGAAAGCTCTTGATCGTGAACCAGATCATCACGCCGAGCCACAAAATCCCCACGATCCAGAGGATCGGGAACCCAATCAGCACGATCGTCAAGATCCAGCCTACGAGGCCAAGCAAAAACAGCGCTACATTCCACCAGAAGGCGATGAACCAGATGCGAATTTGATCATCCAGATGCGAGCGCGCGAAAGGGCTCGCGCCGTCGCGGCTCACGAGCGCAAGAATGACGCCAACCAGGGCAAACAGCGCCGCGCTCGGAATTGAAAGCAGGTAGAATACATACACTGCAAAGGCCGAGGTACGGCCTGGTTGCGGCGGCGGCGGTGGTGTCATGGTCATGCGCGATCCTCATTCCTCATCATCGCGCTCCAGCTTGCGCGACAGCGGATGCTTGGTCTCCACTAAGGTCTTCAATCGTCCTTCGGCGACATGCGTGTAGATCTGCGTCGTCGCGATGTCAGCGTGCCCAAGCAATGTCTGTACCGTACGCAGATCGGCGCCGCCTTCAACCAAATGCGTCGCAAAGGCGTGGCGGAGCACGTGCGGGGAGACGCGTGAGGGGCTGATGCCGGCCTTCACCGCCGCCGATTCCAGAATCTGCGCCACGCGCCGGCGCGTCATCTTGCCATCCGCGGCGCTCATGGACGGAAACAGCCAGCGTTTGGCCTTCTCGCGCTGTGCTTCCAGTTTCGGCAGCGCCGCCTCTCGCGTTTCCATGTGCAGCGCCAATGCCGCGAGGGCGGGGCGGCCCAACGCGACCAAGCGTTCTTTGCCGCCTTTGCCCTCGATCACCATGTGCGCTTGTCCGGGCTTCGGGGCCGCGCGCAGTGGTAGCGAGACCAATTCGCTGACGCGCAGGCCGGCGCCGTACAGCAATTCGATCAGCGCCTTGTCGCGGGGATTTGCGGCCGCATCGATCAAGCGCTCGATCTCCTCCACCGAGAGTGTCTTCGGCAGCGCTTTCGAACGCTTCGGCGCATCAAGCCGCGAGGTCGGATCGTCGGCTCGCGTGTTTTCCTGCAACAGGAACCGATAGAACTGCCGCAATGCCGAAATCCGCCGCCGCGTCGTCGCCGCAGACAGACCGCGTTGCGAGAGGCCCGCGACATACGCCTCGATCGCTGCGGCGTCGGCGCTCAGTAGCGTGCCGCGCACATGCGCCCGCGCATCCTCCAAATCGCGCGCATACGCGTCGAGCGTATTCGCCCGCGCCCCGCGCTCGGCGGAGAGCATTTCAAGAAACGCCTCGATCAGGGCTGAATCGGACACGCACTATGCCTAGCGCATGAAACACTATCCGTCATTCCAGGGCGGCTGCTTCCTCCACCGAAGTTCGAAGGACGAAGGCGGAAGGCCGAATCGGAACCGCATTGCGAGTAGCCCGAAGCGCCGGGCCCACACTTCGCGTGTCGGGATGACAGAGCACTGGAACGATTGCCGCCCGCGCCCGTTCGCAAAGACGAAGGGAGCAACGCCACATGACAACCGAAGCCGAAATCCGCGAAAAATTCTGGAAGGCCCTTAAATCCGACCGCACGCTCATGTTGGGCATTGCCGGGTCGCGTGAGCATGCGCAGCCGATGACCGCGCAGCTTGACGAAGACCATCCCGCCAGTCCGATCTGGATTTTCAGCTCGAAGGACACGCATCTCGTCCAAGCCATCGGCGCCGGCCAGCGGGGCATGGCGCATTTCGTCTCCAAGGGGCACGATCTGTTTGCCTGCTTCGATGGCGATCTGACGCTCAACAACGACCGCGCCGTGATTGACCGACTTTGGAACCCCTATGTGGCCGCGTGGTACGAAGGCGGCAAGGATGACCCCAAGCTGCAGCTGATCCGCTTCGATCCGGAGCAGGGCCAAGTGTGGCTCAACGAAAACAGTCTGTTTGCCGGCGTGAAGCTCTTGCTCGGCGCGGACCCCAAGCAAGACTATGCTGACAAAAAGGCTGATATCGATCTACGGGACGGGCCGCGCACTTAGCGCGTGCGCATCGCTTCAGCGACGCGGGCAAACGCCGGCTCCAAGACAGCGCGCGCTTCGGCGGAGACCTCGGTCTCCGCGAGCGCGCGTTGCATGCACCAAAGCCATTCATCGCGTTCGCGCGCACCAATCGGCAGCGCCCGATGCAAGCTCATGATGCACGGCCGACCTTCGCGCGTGAAATAGTCGCGAGGTCCGCCCATCCAGCCGCTCAAAAAGCCCGCCAGCTTGCCGACGATCGGCCCCAGATCATCGCCATGCATCGCGCGCACCGCCGCCGCTTCCGGCGCCTCGGCCATGATCGCGTAGAAGCGCTCCGCCAAACGTCGCACGGCGGGCGCGCCGCCAATCAAATCATAGGGCGTGGTTTGAGCATCCATGGCTCCTTATCGAGCCAGGCGGATGCGTTGGATTTGATTTCGATCAGCTCGCCGGCGCCCCGGCCAGGATCGCTTCGGCGGCGATGCGGCGCGCATCGTCTTCCAAGCGCAGCGCCCGTAGCGCGTGGATGATCTGCGCCACGGACTCCGCGTCGAGGCGCGCCGGGCCGGCTTCGCCGGCAGCCAAAACCGCGAGCAGAGCGCCTTCGCCGATGGCGCCGCGCTCCGCCGCCGCGCTGAGCGCCACGAGCGCGCCAGCATCCGCGCGCGCGCCGCCTTGGGGCGCGTTGGCGAGGATGAAGCGCTGCACGCTGCCATTCACCGGCGCGCCAAGCGCGGCCAGGATCGCCACATCGCGCGCCGCCGCGCGCGCGCCCGAAGCGCCGCCTGCGTCGATGCGCCGTTGCATGGCCACCGTGCCTTGCTCGCCGCGCGCGCCCGCCAACGCCGCCATCGCAGCATCGAGCGGAGCGAGGGCGGCTTCACTGGCGCCGGCTTGTCGGGCGCTCTGGATCAAACGCTGCGCCACCTGCCGGTCGCCGGTCGCGACCGCCGCGCGCGCGAACAGCACCGCGCCAGCCTGATCGGGCGCCGCCTGTAGGCCGGCGATATCCGCCGCGAAGAAGCGCGCGGCGGCATTGAAATCAGCCGGCGCCGAGGACTGGCGCAGCACCTCGGCGATCGCCGTGGCGGCTTCGAGCGAACCGGCCGCGCCCGGCGTGGCGGACGCCGCCGCCGCTTGCACGCGGCGCAGCGCCGTGACGATCGGCGGCACAGCGGATGTAATCTCCGCCGGCGTCGCCGCCAGGATCGTGCGCGCTTCCTGCACGCTGATCACGCCGCGCCGGAACGCCAACGCCGCCGCTTGCGCGCGCTGCGGCTGCGGCGATGCATCGTTGCGCGCGAGCGCCACCATCGCGAGCGTCGAAGAATTGGCGAGCGGGTTCGGCCCGGGGCGCAGATTCGCCGCGATCGAAAGCTGCGCGGAAAGTGAATTGTCGTAGCGCGCGGCTGGCGGCCGTGCGCCCGGCGCGCCGCCGGCCGCGGCGACAGCGCCGGTGTACCAGGGATCTTCCGCGTTCGCCGCGCGCGCGAACTCCAGCGCCAAATCCGCCGCCGCGCGATCGCCCGTCACCGCCGCGCAATAGGCGCGCAGACGCAGCAGAAACGCCGGCGGCGCTTCACCAGCATTCGCATTGCGCCCGCGCGCGCACGCTTCCGCACGCCGCCCACGCGCCAGTTCCGCCTGCGCCGCATATTGCGCGATCTGCACATCCGCCAGCGCGGGCCCAGCGCCTGCAGCCATCACCGCGAGTTCATCCGCGGCGCCCATTTTGCCCAGCGCTTCGAAGCGTTCGCGCGCCGCCGCACTCGCATCGCCGCGCGGCGCCTCGCCGCCGGAGAACAGCACGCGCCGCGCCAAATTCAGCGTCGCCGGCGATTCATAGACAGCCGGCAGCCGATCCAGCACCAGCGCCAGCACCTCCGGATCGCTCTGGCTCCACAAGCTCGTCGGCAGCGCGCCTTGGCTGGGGGCGAGCGCGCTCACGCTCCAGGCGTCGAGTTCGCGCAGCGCCTGCGTCTCGATCGGCGCCGGCAGCGCCTGTTGCGCGTGCGCCATCATGGGCGCGAGGGCGCCGAGCGCCGCGGCCAAGGCGAGCTTGCGAGTAACCATGAAGCGTCCTCTGGTTATTGCTTGAAGGCGTCGGTCAATTCGACGCGGATTTCTTGCGGTTCCGGAGCGAGCCGGTCCGATTGGCCGACAAAGAAGACAAAAAGCCCCACAAACGCCACGACGCCCACGCCCATCAGGATGAGGTTCAACTGCGGCGGCGCCCGCCGGGAGAAGGAAGAACGACGTCGTCTGCGTCTAAACATGTGCCTCTTTGAGCCCCTGCCGTTGCGAGCGCGCGAGATTGCCCCCAAAATGTGGCGAGTTTCTAGCCCGGCCCGCGCTTAACCATAGCAGGCCATGTTGAGGTGATTCGTGACCCGCCCGGAAAGCAGCGAGATCGGTGAGCGCCATGATGCCGCCGCCGACATGCGCCGCTTGGCGGAGGGGATCGCCCCGCCGCGCACCGTGGCGCTGGTCGGCCTCATGGGCGCGGGCAAAAGCACGATCGGCCGGCGCCTGGCGCACGCGCTCGATCTGCCGTTCGTCGACGCCGACACCGAGATCGAAGCCGCCGCCGGCCAGAGCATTCCCGAAATCTTCGCCCAGCACGGCGAGTGCGAGTTCCGCCGCGGCGAGCGCGCCGTGATCGAGCGTCTGCTCGATCGCCCCGCCCACATCCTCGCCACCGGCGGCGGCGCCTTCATCGACCCGCGCACGCGCGCGCTGATGAAAGAGCGCGCCATCACCATCTGGCTCAAAGCCCCGCTCGACGTGCTGATGAAGCGCGTCGCCAAGCGCGATGATCGCCCGCTTCTGAAGGAAGACGATCCGCGCGCGGTGATGCAGCGTCTGATGGACGCGCGCTATCCCATTTACGCCGAAGCCGACATCGTCGTCGAAACCATCAACAGCCCGCACAGCGCGGCTGTCGCGTCCGCGCTCGAGGCGCTGCGCACTTATCTCAACGAGCGGAAATGACCGACACCATCCACGTCAATCTCGCCGAGCGCTCTTATGACGTGCTCGCCGGCCCCGGCCTGATCGCGCGCGCGGGCGAACTGATCGCGCCGTTCGCGCCGTCCGGCCGCGTCTTCGTCGTCACCGACAAAAACGTCGCCAGCCTGCATTGGCCCGCGCTCATGGCGTCGCTCGACGCCGAAGGCCTAAAGAGCTGGACCGTGACGCTGCCCGCCGGCGAAAGCACCAAGAGCTTCGCTGGCCTCGAGCAGCTCACGCGCGGGCTCTTGCAGCAGGGCATCGGCCGCAAGGATCTGATCCTCGCGCTCGGCGGCGGCGTCATTGGCGACATTGCGGGCCTTGCCGCGGGCCTCGTCATGCGCGGCGTCGATTTCGTGCAAATGCCAACGACCTTGCTCTCCCAAGTGGATTCCAGCGTTGGCGGCAAAACCGCGATTGATGTGGAGGAGGGCAAGAACCTCGTCGGCCTCATCCATCAGCCGCGCCTGGTGCTCGCCGATCAGGACGTGCTGAAAACGCTGCCGCCGCGCGAGCTGCTCTGCGGCTACGCCGAGATCGTGAAGATCGGCCTGATCAATGATCGCGCCTTCTTCGAATGGTGCGAAGCCAATGTGCACAAGCTGCTGGCGCTCGATCCCGAAGCCACAAGCCACGCCATCCGCACCGCCATCGCCGCCAAGGCCCGCATCGTCGAGGCGGACGAGCGCGAAGCCGGCCCGCGCGCGCTGCTCAATCTCGGCCACACTTTCGCGCACGCGCTCGAAACCGCCGCCGGCTATGACGGCGCGCTCTTGCACGGCGAAGCCGTCGGCACAGGCATGGCGCTCGCCTTCGCGCATTCGGCGCGGCTGGGCCTCATCCCAAGCCAAGACGCCCAGCGTGTCCGCAATCACCTGGCCCAAGCCGGCTTCAACACCGATCTCCGACGCAGCCCCGGCGCCCCGCACGACATCGCCCAACTCGTCGCGCTGATGAGCGCCGACAAGAAAGCCGAAGCCGGCAAGCTCACCCTCATCCTGGCGCGCGCCATCGGCGACGCCTTCGTCCAGAAGAACGCGGACGTAGATATGCTCACAGCGTTCCTCAAAGAAGAGAGCCAATGACCACCTCCCTTATCGTCGCCGCGATCGTCATCGTGGCGCTGATCCTGTTGAACGCGTTTTTCTCCGCCGCCGAAACCGCGCTCACCGGCGCCTCCCGCGCGCGCATGGCCACGCTTGAAAGGGAAGGCGACAAGCGCGCCGCCCGCGTCAACAAGCTCAACGAAAACCGCGAGCGCATGATCGGCGCGGTGCTCTTGGGCGCCAATCTCGTACAAGTGCTCGCGTCCGCCATCTCGGCCAGCATCTTCAGCACCATCTATGGCGATCTCGCTCCCGTCATCACCGCTGTGGTGCTGACGCCGCTTCTGCTCATCTTCGGCGAAGTCGGCCCCAAAACGCTCGCCATCACCGCCGCCGACAATATCGCCCGCGCCGTGGCGCTGCCGGTGCAATGGATGGTGCGCTTCCTCGCGCCCATCGTCTCCGCCGTGCAATGGATCGTGAACCACGGCTTGAGGCTCTTCGGCGTGCGCGTCGATGAAACCGTGGACGTGCTGCGCGCCGCGCGCGCGGAAATCGCCGGCGCCGTGGAGCTGCACGCCGAGGAGGGCGGCGTCGAAGCCGAAACCCGCCACCGCTTGCTGGGCGCGCTCGATCTCTCCGAACTCACGCTGGCCGACGTCATGATCCACCGCAAGGCGATCAAGATGCTCGACGCCGATCTGCCGCCGCGCGAAATCATCGCCCAGGCCATGGCCTCCAGCCACACCCGCCTGCCGCTCTACAAGGACGATCCGGAAAACATTATCGGCGTGCTGCACGCGCGCGATCTGTTGCGCGCCGTCTCCGAGCACGGCCGCGACGGCTTCGAGATCACCAGCGTCATGCGCCAGCCCTGGTTCACGCCGGTGACGACAAGCGCGGAAGACCAGCTCGCCGAATTCCTGCGCCGCCGCGAGCATTTCGCCATCGTCGTCGACGAATACGGCGCGCTGATGGGCCTCGTCACGCTCGAAGATATTCTCGAAGAGATCGTCGGCGACATCAAAGACGAGCACGACATCGCCGTCGTCGGCGTGCGCCCGCAGCCCGACGGCAGCGTCAATGTCGACGGCACAGTGCCGATCCGCGATCTCAATCGCGCGATGAATTGGGATTTGCCCGACGAAGAAGCCGTCACCATCGCCGGCCTCGTCATCCACGAAGCCCAAGCCATCCCCGAACCCGGCCAACGCTTCGCCTTCCACGGCTATCGCTTCCAAGTGCTGCGGAGACAGCGCAATCAGCTGACGGCGCTCAGGGTGGAGCGGGAAGCGGAGGATGAGAGCTTGGAGGGGGGGTAACGATTCGCAGTCGCTACGGGAATCGTGTAATCTCGGCAGCCATAGGTTGCTGAGAATTTTGATTTGAAATTTTCTAAGGCATTCAAGCTAGGTAAGCCTCAAGGCGCGCTAGATTTCGTTGACGTCTCAACGAGCTACGATACGCGGGTTTTTCTCGATCCGTACGCTATCGAGATAAAACAGAACGTCCTCGCGCTTGAGTGTGCAGCATACGTCCATTCGTATTTTAACGCTGTCCTTGACGCATTGAGGGCCGGGCGCACTCATCGTGCACGTGAGCTCACTGAGCATCTCTCTGAGCCGAAAGACACATTTATCGGGGTGTCCAAAGGGAAGCCCAAAGGCAGAGGCGTGGGGCGCGAGCAAGCCGACCACCTGTTAAGCGCATTGCGGCGAAGCCGCGCTTTCGAAACCGGTCTTTTGGCGGATTTGTCCGAGACCGAGTTGATGGTCGAAGGCGTGGGAAGGGATAAGGTGTCCGATCTCACGACGAACATCATTCGCGAAAAGCTCGTCGAATACACGATAGGGCAGTGCGATCTGCTTGAGATAGACTTGGGCGATCGAACCTACCCGTCGGGTCCGATGTGGGACCCTTCCTCCCAAGCTTGGAAGGAAGAGTACGTCAAGCGACCAATCGTTCGCGGCAAGCCGGTCCTCTTGATTCCAAAGCATTTCGTACGCCTGAACCTGTCTCTCAACAGTCAGGAATTTTACAACTATCACATGCTCGAGTTTCTGCAGGCGGAGCATATCTCTGCCGGCTCTTCGCTGGTGCAGTTTTTTCGTAAATCTAAGAAGCCTTATGTCACGAAGAAATCGCTTAAGCGCGTCCGCCCAAAGAGGAAAGACGATGTGGTGGACTTCATTCGCGAGCATCCGCACGTCTTGGAAGTCTATAAGAATCTGAAGGGAGCTGAAGGCGCGCTGCAAGATCGGCAGATCGACCCCGATTTTAACGAGCGCAGATTTGCAGAGGCATTGATCGAAGAACTAGAGAGACTGCCGCGAGGCATGAAAGCGGCCGGAAAATATCATAGCTTGATGACTGGCGTTCTGCCGTTCTTGTTCTACCCAAATTTGATCCAGCCAGTGAAAGAGCGGGAAATCCATTCGGGTAGAAAGCGTATCGACCTATCTTTCACAAATGCCGCTGAGAGCGGGTTTTTTAGCACTGTGCTAGCGCGTCCTCAGACAAGGGCGTCTTGGGTCATGATAGAGTGTAAGAACTACTCTAGCGACCTCGGTAATCCAGAGCTGGATCAAATGTCAGGGCGCTTTTCACCAGCGCGCGGTAAGTTTGGCATCATCTGTTGTCGCGAGTTGGTGGATGCACAATTGATGTTGAGGCGCTGCCGCGACACCGCCCGAGACGATCGCGGCCACATTATTACCTTAGAGGATTCCGATATTGTAGATATGTTGAAAGGTGTCGTGGGTTTGAGGCGTCGTCGTATCGACGAAATTCTCCATGCGAAGCTTTCTCAGCTCGCTGAATAAAAAATCTATCCCACACCCCCGCCACCACCCTTATCATCCCCCCACACGTCGCATCCCAAGAGCATTGGTACCCTGTTCGCACCGAGGCGGCGTGTGGTGATTGAGCGTGGCGATCTTGTGCGCCGCTCCGCCTCCCGGCGCCGATCTGCCGGGTGTCCGCAAGGCGAACGCGGGTGTTCGCGCGGATATGCGGGGCAGGCGGTCGCGCCCAACGCAGGCGATGCAGGCTTGCCGCTTCGTTTGCCTGGGCGCGGGCGTAACGCGCACAAAATCGTGGCCCGCCGCTAACGGCGGGAGATGCGGGGGCTTGTCGCGAACACGACAACCCGCACGCCGTCGGCGATCCGTCTCTCTGGCGTGAAAGAACGTCCGCAGCGGAGCCGGCGCCCAACAATCATCGGGACGCGGTGGATCGCGTCGGTCAGCGCTGTCACGCAGCGCAAATTTGGAAGGCGCGACCCACCGCGTCCCCGCTCTTTTTCGATCGCAAGATCAACAAGGATGGCGCTTGCCTGAAGCGCGGGGGAAAGGAGAAGCCATGAAAAACCCGCACGCGGACGCTGGCCGCAATGCGCTGAAGCAAGCGCACCGCGCCGTGCGCCGCCACGATCTCGCCGCCGCCGAACGCTGGAGCAAAACCGCCGAGCGCTTGGCCGCCGCCGCTGAACGCTTCGCGGCTTTGCCGGCGCCAGAGCCGGTCGATAGCGAAGCCGTGCGCGAGGATTTGTTCAATTGGATCAGCGCGCTCGTCGACGCCAACAATGAGCGCATGCAATGGCTGGCCGAGCGCGACGACTATCTGAGCCAGGTCAGCGCCGCCACGCGCGCGGGGGCGCCGCTGCCGCCGCTGCTGCGCGACGCGCCGGTCACGGAAGAGGATTTATTGCGTATGGCGGGAAGGGAGGATTAGGCGGCCGCGACCCGCGCCGCATCACTCGCGCGGCGGACGAAGCCGTTCTCAAGCGTGTAGCCGCTGGCGGTGTCGGGCAGCGTTTCGCCCGCGCCCAACATGATCACGCCGCCCGGCGCCAGCGCATCCGCGACGCGGTCGAGCACGGCGCCGGCGGTTTCGGCGTCGAAGCTGGTCAGCACATTGGCGAGCAGGATGATGTCGAATTGGCCGAGCCCGCCCGGGTGCTTCATCAGATTGTGCTGTTCGTATTTCACGCTCGCGCGCAAGCGATCGGAAATGCGCCAGAGATCGCCGGCCTTTTCAAAATGCGCGATCAGTTTGCGGATCGGCAGCCCGCGCTGGATTTCGAACTGGGTGTAGAGGCCCGAGCGCGCTTTATCGATCAGGCGCTGCGACATGTCGGTGGCGAGGATCTCGACCGCGGCGTTGGCGCCTTCGTTGCGCATGTCGTCGACGAGCATCGCCAGCGAATAGGGCTCTTGGCCCGTCGCGCACGCCGCCGACCACACGCGCACGCGCTCATGCCCGCGCCGCGCGATGGCGGCGGGAATGATCTCGGTGCGGAGTTTTTCAAACTGCGCGCGGTCGCGAAAGAAGCGGGTTTCGGCGTGGGCGAGGCAGTCGGTGATGTTGTTCCACAGTGTGCCGTCGGGCCGAATCCGCGCAGCGCCTACGAGCTCGCCGACCGAGCCAAAGCCTTCGCGGCGCGACAGCGGCTGCAAGCGGATTTCAGCGGCGCCGCTCATGTCGCGCGTCAGCACCGCGCCGGAGCGCTGCTTCACTTCGCGCGCGATCAACGCGAATTCGGCGTCGTTGAGCATCAGACGAGGCCCGCTTCGGCGAATTTGGAGTGCAGGATGTCGCCGTCGAACGGCTTCATCATATATTCGTCGGCGCCGGCCTTCAGCGCCTCGGAAATGCGCTCGACGTCGTTTTCGGTGGTGCAGAACACGACGGTGGGTTTGTCGCCGTTTGGCTCTTTGCGGAGTTGCTTCAGGAAATCGATGCCGCTCATCACCGGCATCGTCCAATCCAGCAGGATCGCCTCCGGCATCTGCCGCCGGCACGCTTGCAAAGCCTCTAAGCCATCGGCCGCTTCCTCAATCTCGAAGCGCATGTCTTCGAGAATGCGTCGCGCCACTTTGCGGATGACACGGCTGTCGTCCACGATCAGGCAGCGTCTCATGAATCAGGCTCCGTCGGTTGTTCCCGACAGTGCGCAAGTCGCGGTTAACGAGTGTTTACGCGCTCAGAGTTTGAACGCCGGCGAGCGGGCGATCAGCTGGACTTGCTCTTCGCTCTCGCGGGTCGAAAGCTCAACGCCGCCTTGGCGGGCGAGCAAGCTGGTCAGCGTCGGCTGGATGGTGTGGCCGGAAAGCTCGCCGTCGTCGCCGCGCAAGGCGGTCGCCGTGGCTTCCCGCAATTTCGCGCGCGGACCTTTCGCGGTCACAACGACCTCGCCGCCCTCAGCCAGTTTCGCCGCCGAAATCTCAACACTGCCGCCGCGCGGCAGGCATTCGTTGGCGATCAGCAACAAATTGACGATCACGCGCACGGCCGGGCGCGGCATCGCCACCGCCGGCGCCGACCAGACCAGTTCCGGTTTCAGCACCGAATACAATTTGATCGCCACCGCGCGGCCTTCTTCCAGTTCGCTGTCGCCCTCGGCCGTCGCGCCCGCCATCGCGAAGCGGAAAAATTCCAACTTGGCCCAGGCTTTGCCGACGCCATGATCAAGCAGCGACAGCGCATCGGGGTCGGTTTTCCCATCCCCGTCCTTGATCATCTCAAGGCCCTGAATGATCGCGCTCATCGGCTCGACCATGTCATGGCAGATGCGCGAGGCGACAAGCGCCGTCAGCTTCGTATTCTCGATCATCGCGCGCTCCGAACGGGGAAGACCCGGAACCATAGAGAGATTCGCGCTGTGTCTAATGCGCTTGGGGTGGCCGCCGCGCCAACCCATGTTATGCCGGGTTTGGCTTACAACGAGGCAAGGAAGCGGCATGGCGGCGGAAGCGGCGGCGGACGGTGGTTTGGGCCTCGAACATGCGGTGGCGCTGTTGGCAACCGCTGTGATTGCAGCGCCCTTGTTCCGGCGCTTGGGTTTGGGCTCGGTGCTGGGCTACCTCGCCGCCGGCCTGGTGATTGGCCCGTTCGGCCTGGGGCTCTTCCGCGACCCCGAAAACATCTTGCACGTCGCCGAGTTCGGCGTGGTCATGTTCTTGTTTATCATTGGCTTGGAAATGCGCCCGGCGAAGCTTTGGGCGCTGCGCAAGGAGATTTTCGGCCTCGGCGCCGCCCAAGTGATCGCGTGTATCGTGCTGCTGTCGTTCGTTGGCATCGCCGCGGGGGTGCACTGGGCTGCGGCGTCGATCGGGGCGGCGGGGTTCGTGCTCTCCTCGACGGCCGTGATCATGAAAATGATGGACGACGCGGGCGAGACGTCGAGCCCGGCCGGGCAGCGCAATGTCTCGATCTTGCTCTTTGAAGATTTGATGATCGTGCCGCTCTTGGCCCTGGTCGCGGTGATCGCGGGGCTGACGGTGGGCGTGCCGGCAGATGCGCCGCCGCTGTGGCAGAGCATCTTGCTCGGCCTCGGCGCGATCGCGGTGGTGTTCTTGGCCGGACGCTACGTGCTCAATCCCTTTTTCGGCATTCTCGCCCGCTCCGGCGCCCGCGAAGTGATGACGGCGGCGGCGTTGCTGGTGGTGCTGGGTACGGCGCTGCTGATGGATGTTGGCGGCCTGTCGATGGCGATGGGTGCGTTCTTGGCCGGTGTGCTGCTTTCAGACTCGGTGTTCCGGCATCAGCTCGAAGCCGACGTCGAACCGTTCCGCGGCATCCTTTTGGCGCTCTTCTTCATCAGCGTCG
Organism: Vitreimonas sp.; assembly: GCF_036392335.1. Lineage (NCBI taxonomy): Bacteria > Pseudomonadati > Pseudomonadota > Alphaproteobacteria > Hyphomonadales > Hyphomonadaceae > Vitreimonas > Vitreimonas sp. The sequence goes on along the minus strand of NZ_DASVYD010000030.1, from coordinate 25,329 downwards.
GCATGTCGCTCAACGTGACGGTCGTACTCGCCGAATGGCAATTGATCGGCGCGGGCGTGCTCGCGTTCATGGTGGTGAAGGCGTTGGGCATTTACGGCATCGCCAGCGCATTCGGCGCCGATCAGCGCGAGGCCATCACGCGCGCGGCGTTGTTCGCCCAGGGCGGCGAGTTCGCATTCGTACTTTATTCGGCGGCGCTCGCCGGCGGTGTAATGAGCCCGGAGATCGCCGCCGTCATGACGGCGATCGTGATCATCTCGATGGCGCTGACGCCGCTCGTTGTGCTGGTTGTGCGCCGCTATCTGCCGCAGCCGGTCGAAAATCGCGATGGCGTCGAAGACGCCAAGGATTTGCACGGGCGTGTTCTCTTTATCGGCTTCGGCCGTTTCGCGCAGGTGGCGAGCCAAGGCCTGCTCGCGCGCGGCGTGGAAATGTCGCTGATCGAGACCGACGTGGAAATGATCCAGGTCGCCGCCACCTTTGGCTTCAAAGTCTATTATGGCGACGGCGCCCGTCTCGACGTGCTCCACGCCTCGGGCGCGGCGAATGCGGAAGCAGTGCTGGTGTGCGTCGAGAAGCCCGAAGTCACCGATCGCATCGTCGCCTTGCTCAAGTCGGAATTTCCGCACGTGAAGGTCTTCGCGCGCGCGTTCGATCGCGGCCATTCGATGCGCCTGGTGCAGGCGGGTGTCGATTATCAAATCCGCGAGCTCTTCGAGTCTTCGCTCACGTTCAGCGCGGCGGTGCTGCGCGAGCTGGGCTTCTCCGACATCGATATCGCCGAGACCATCGAGGACGTCCGCGACCGCGACGCCGAGCGCTTTGAGATGCAGCTCGCCGGCGGCATCGAAGCGGGGCGGGCGCTCATGCGCGGCAATATGCAGACACCGAAGCCGACGCCATTTACGCGCCCGCGCAAGGAAGGTGAGGCGATCAACGAAGAGGCGGAAGACATTATCGGCGAGGCCGAGGACGCCTGACGCTACGTCGCCAGTTCGCGGCGGCGGTTTTGCTGCTAGGCTCGCGCGATAAGGGAGAGAAACATGCCCGAATTTCGCATGATCGACACAAACGGGATCAAGGTCCGCGCCGCGATCGAGGGCAGTGGCCCGCTCGTGGTGATGGTGCACGGCTTTCCGGAGAGCTGGTATTCGTGGCGCCATCAAATGAAGCCGATCGCCGACGCGGGCTTCACCGCTTGCGCCATCGATGTGCGCGGCTATGGCGGCTCGGATAAGCCGCAGGCGGTTGAAGCCTATGCGATGAAGGAAATGACGGCCGATGTGGCGGGCGTCATCGATGCGCTCTCGCCCGGCAAGCCTGCTGTGCTGATGGGCCACGATTGGGGTGCGCCGATCGTGTGGCACACAGCCGTGCTGCATCCGAGCAAAGTGCGCGCAGTGGCCGGCCTCTCGGTGCCGTATTTCGATCGCCCGCCGGCGCCGCTCAATCAGATTTTCAAGGCGATGTACACCGACCAGGGCAAGTTCTTCTACATGGCCTATTTCCAAAACGAGGGCGTGGCCGAAGCGGAGTTCGAAGCCGATGTGCGCGGTTCGCTGCGGCGGCTTTATTTTGCCTCTTCGGCCAATTCGGATGGGCGCTGGGGCAATCTGCACAAGCCGGCGGACGAGCAGATGCTGAAGGGCCTCGATGATCCAAAGCAATTTCCCGCTTGGCTGAGCGACGCCGACATCGATTATTTTGTCGGCGAGTTCGAGAAGTCCGGCTTCCGCGGGCCGATCAATCGCTATCGCAATTTTGAGCGCGATTGGGCGATGATGGGCGGCGTCGAGGATCGCCGCATCCACCAGCCGTCGCTGTTCGTCGCCGGCGCGCAGGACATGGTGCTCAAGATGTTCGGCGATGGCGATATCGCCGCCATGACCGACCGCATGAAGGAAATGATGCCCAAGCTGCAAGGCGTGCATCTGATCCAGAATTGCGGCCACTGGACCCAGCAGGAAACGCCTGCCGAAACCACGCGCATTCTGCTCGACTGGCTGAAGGCGCTTTAAGCATAGGCGCCTTCAATAGTGGATCTGCCTCATATCAATGGGTGATTGTGTTGCCCCAGCGAAAATGGGACCCACATAAGAGCCATATGCATTTCGAGGACCATAAAGATGGGCGCTACCCGTAACGACCTTCCCGACAACACCCGCAAGGCCATGATCGCACTCTTGAACGCGCGCTTGGCTGACGCGATTGATCTGCGGCTGTCGATCAAGCAGGCGCATTGGAACGTGAAGGGGCCGAACTTTATCGCACTGCACGAGCTGTTCGATCAAATCCAAGGCCGGGTGGATACGTTCGTCGATGACATCGCGGAACGCGCCGTGACGCTCGCGGGCGTCGCCGAGGGCACGGCGCAAGTCGCGGTGAAGAATTCCACACTTCAGCCGTACCCGGTGAGCCTCACCGACGAGAAGGAGCACCTGAAAGCGGTTGCCGATCGCATCGCCGCATTCGGCAAGAATGTCCGCGAAGCGATCGATGCGGCGGACGAGGCGGGCGACAAGGATACGGCCGATCTGTTCACGGGGGTGTCACGCCAGATGGACAAGGATTTGTGGTTCATCGAAGCGCATTTGTGAGTTTCGCTCCCTAGTCCTTCACATCGACTTCGGGCCGATCATCGCCCCGTGAGATTTCGTCGTGCCAGCGGCCGCGTTCGTCTTCCCAGGAAATGCCGACGGTTTGGCCCACGGTCATTTGCTCACGGGCGACACGTTTGGCGGCGTTGTACGCCGTGTCGTGATCCTTGAACGTCTCGGAGATCGTGTCGCCCAGCTTAAACGCCCAGCCGCCATCGTGTTGGATGATCTCATAAACGATCTTGGTCATGGGCCGCGCTCCTCGTGCTCATGACTAGATTTGTGATGATGTGCGCGAAAGCAAGCCTATTGTTGCTCGCGCCCGCGCGCCATGACGCCGATCCGCGCTTGTTCCACGGCGGCGGAGCTCACTTGGGCGTTGAGCGCGGTCGATGTCGTGGTCTCGTGCTTAAGGCCATCGCCGAAAGTCATCGCGAAGCCGTCGTCGATGAGGCGCTTATAGGCTTGCACTTTGTCGGCCGGCGCCGAGGCGATGTCTTCAGCGAGTTTGATCGCGGCGGGGAGCAAATCGTCGGGCGCGAACACGCGATTGACGAGGCCCCAGGCGTGCGCGGTTTGCGCATCGAGGAAATTTCCACTCAGCGACAATTCCTTGGCGCGATGAATGCCGATCAGGCGCGACAGCTTCTGCGACAAGCCCCAGCCCGGCATGATGCCGACGCGCGCGTGCGTGTCGGCGAAGCGGGCGTTGGTGGAAGCGTAGAGGATGTCGCAACCCAGCGCCAATTCGAAGCCGCCGGTGATGGCGACGCCATTGATCGCGCCGATAATCGGCTTGCGGCACACGCCCAACGCGCGCACGGGGTCGTTTTCGGTGCTGGTGGGATTGGCTGAATCCACGACGCTCGCGCCCGCGCCGAGTTCTTTGAGATCAAGCCCGGCCGTGAACGCCTTCTGGCCAGCGCCAGTGAACACGACGGCGCGCACGCTGTCGTCGGCGTCCAATTCGCGAAACACACGCGCGATTTCGCTGCGCATGGCTTGCGACAGCGCGTTCATCGCTTCCGGACGATTGAGCGTGACGATCGCGACCGCGCCGCGGCGTTCGACGAGCACGAGCATGTTCAGAACTCCGGCTGTTCGAGCTGCTTTTTCAGGTCTTTCTTGACGATCTTGCCGTTGGCGTTGCGGGGCAGGGTTTCGGGCCAGAAGATCACCTCGACCGGCACTTTGAAGGCGGCGAGCTTTTGCGCGACGTGGTGGCGGAGCTCGTCGCTGGTGGCCTTCATCTCGGGCTTCAAATGCACGACCGCGAGCGGTTCTTCGCCGAGCGTTTGGTGCGGCTTGCCAATGACGGCGGCGTCCATCACGGCGGGGTGGTCGTAGAGAGCGTTCTCGACTTCGACGCAATAGATGTTTTCGCCGCCGCGGATCAGCATGTCCTTGGCGCGGTCGACGATATAGACGAATCCTTCGTCGTCCATCTTGGCGAGGTCGCCGGTCTTGACCCAGCCGTCGACAAACGTCTCAGCCGTGGCTTTCTCGTTCTGCCAATAGCCGCGCACGACGATCGGACCCTTGTACCAAAGCTCGCCGACCTCGCCGCGCGGCAGCTCGGCGCCTTTGTCGTCCACGATCTTGGCTTCGCCAGACGGGGCGGGCACGCCGCAGCTTGCGGGCTTGCGTTCGTAATCCTCGCCGGCGTTGGAGATCGCGGTGGCCGAAGTTTCGGTCATGCCCCAGCCTTGGCCCGCGGTTGCGCTTGGGAAGCGCGCCTTGATGCGCTTGACCAATTCTGGCGCGGCCGGCGCGCCGCCATAGGACACGCCTTCGACTGACGACAGATCGTATTCATCGACCTTAGGATGTTCGAGCACTTGCCAGGCAATCGTCGGCACGCCGCCGAAATGGGTGATGCGCTCTCTTTCGATCAAAGGCAGCGCCTGGTCGGCGTCCCAGCGGCGTTGCATGACGAGCTTGTTGCCCGACATCAGCGCTGGAATCATGATCGCGAAGCAGCCGGTGGCGTGGAAGAACGGCACCGAGATCAGGAACGATTTTTGCGGCGCGGTTGGGTCCGGCTGCGGCGGCGCTTCGCCACGGCGCAGGAACGCGCGCGCTTGCGCGGCCGCGCCATTCAGCATGTTGGAGATGATGTTGCGGTGGGAAATCACCGCGCCTTTGGGATTGCCGGTGGTGCCGGACGTATAGAAGATCGTGACGTCATCATCGGCTTGCAGGGGCACGTCGGGCGGCGTGACTGGGCTGAGTGCGTTCCACTCGTTGGTGACGCCGATCACACTCTCGAGCAGCGCCACGCGCGGATCGGCGATCTCCTCGCGTGCGCGCCCAACGTAAATCTTGCGCAGTTCGGGGCAATTATCGATGTGTTCGCGCAGGCGTTCATAGCGCTCGGCGTCCACGATCGCGATCGAGGTGCCGGAATTCTTGAGTCCGTACTCGAGCTCGGGGCCAGTCCACCACGCGTTCAGCGGCGTGACGATGGCGCCGGCCAGCACGCCGCCCCAGAACACGACCGGCCATTCCGGCAAATTGCGCATGATGATGGCGACGCGGTCGCCTGGCTTCACGCCATCGGCGATCAGTTGATGCGCGAACTTGGCCGCGGCGTTGCGGACGCCGTTGACGCTGGCGCGCTCATTCTCGAACACGACGTGGTCGCGTGCGCCGAAGAGCGCTCCGGCGGCATAGATTTCGCGCAGCGTGGGCGGCGCATTCTTATAGAGTTTCATCCGCACGCCGCGGACTTCACCTTCCGTCACCTCGAACATTGTGCCGGGCTGCCCTAGGAGCGCGTGCGCCTGCGCGATGGACATGGCTGGAAAGGCCGGCTTCGCGGCGTCGGTCATCTCTTCCTCCCGCGCATGGCGGGCAAAGGCGCCGCCAGCGTCATTTTTGAGTTCTTCCTTTGAAAGCATGTTGCAGCGCCCACAGCAATCCCGAAGCGCGGACAGAACTTTGCCGAAATTTAATGGTGCTTGTGGGGTGCGCGCGCCTGGGGCAAGCATGACGCTACGCCCAGGCGGGATGGGAGACGCGCGAACATGGCCTTCGATTGGAAAGCGCTCGCGGAGCGTTTGGATCCGCGCAAACTCAATTGGTCGTGGGCAGCGCCCGCGCGCGACTGGGCGGTCACCAACCGCAACGTGATTTTGTCCACCTCGGTGGCGCTGCTTGTGGGCCTCTGGGGCGGGGCGGTGTTGGGCCGGGTTTCGACTGGCGCGCCCGCGTTTGAATTCGCGCAACTGGGCTCGATCGGCGCCGGCGGCAATGCCCGCGACGCCAATGCGCCGCGGGCTGGATTGCCGCAAGTCGAGGGCATGGCCTTCCTGCGTCTGCGCACGGAGATGAACGAAGCCGAGCCGCGCGCGTGCTTGGAATTCTCCCAACCGCTCGCGACCGATCCGTCGATCAATTATGCCGATTACATCGTGCTCGACCCGGCCATTCCGTTCCAAACGGACGTGTCGGGCAATCTCTTGTGCCTCGGCGGCTTGCCGTTTGAGCCGGAGCGCCAAGTCACAGTGCGCCAAGGTCTTCCGTCCGCCTCGAACGAGCGCACGGAATTCGACGAGACGTTCACGCTGACCTTCGGCGATCGCCCGGCTTATGTCGGCTTCGCCGGCAACGGCATGATCCTGCCGCGTTCGGAAGCCGATGGCATCGCGATCGAAACCGTCAATGTCTCGCGCATCGCGGTCGAAGTGCTGCGCGTGCCGGATCGCATCCTTTCGCAATATTCCGTGGAAAATAGCGGCCAAAACGAAGAGGGCGGCTGGGATTATTGGAGCTTCAACAATGCCGGCGAAAGCGTCGGCGTGCAGGTTTATGAAGGCGAGATCGACGTCGATACGGCGCGCCGCAATAGCCCGGTGACGACCGTATTCGCGCTGGGCGCGGCGGTGCGTGAATTGCGGCCAGGCGCTTATGTCGTGAAGGTGCGCGACGCGTCGCCGAGCGCGGGCCAGCGCGGCGATCGCGACAATGACTCCGTCGCCTCGTCCTATCGCTGGATACTCTACACCGACATGGCGCTGCAGAGCTTCTCGGGCGCGACCGGGCTCGATGTCGTGGTGCGCTCGCTGCGCACGGCGCGGCCAATGCAGAACGTTACGCTGACGCTGATCGCTGAGAACAACGAAGAGCTGGCGCGCACCCGCACAGATAACGACGGCCGCGTGCGCTTCGCTGATGCACTGGTGAACGGCGAAGGCCCGTCGCGTGCGCGCTACGTGATGGCGTACGGCGCTGAGGGCGATTTCGCCGCGCTTGATCTGCAACGCGCCGGCCTTGATCTCTCCGATCGCGGCGTGGACGGGCGTTACGCGCCGGGCGACGTCGATGCCTATCTTTACACAGAGCGCGGCATTTATCGCCCCGGCGAGCGCGTGCGCTTGATCGGCCTCATCCGCGACCAAGTCGGCCGCGCCATCGCCAATCGGCAATCGACGCTCGTCGTCTATCGCCCGAACGGCACCGAAGCGCGCCGTATCCGCATGACGGAAGCGGTGGATGCCGGCGCGATCGCCAAGAACATTCAGCTCGATCGCTCCTCGCCGCGCGGCGTGTGGCGCGCGGAATTGATCGTGGACGGGCAGGACGCGGTCGCAGGCTCCGTGAGCTGGTCGGTCGAAGATTTCGTGCCGGAACGTCTGCGCGTGCGCATTGAGGCGAGCGAAGCTGTGCTGCGCGCGGGCCAATCGCGTCCGATCAATGTGCAGGCCGATTTCCTCTATGGCGCGCCGGGCTCTGGCTTGGCCGTCGAGGGCGAAGGCCGGCTGATGGTCGATCCGAATCCGTTCCCGGACTTTGCCGAATACACGTTCGGCCGCGCCGACGAGAGCTTCGACGAGCGCTTCTTCCAATTGCCCTCGACCGTCACCGACGGTTCGGGCGCGGCGCAATTGTCGCTGCAATTGCAGGAAGAGCCGGAAACGACACTGCCGCTGCGCGCCCGCATGATTGCAAGCGTCGCCGATCCGGGCGGGCGTCTCGTGCGCGAGAGCTTCACCGTGCCGGTGCGGCTCAACAGCATCTATCTCGGCGTGCGTCCGCAATTCGAAAACCGACGCGCGGGCGCGGGTGAGCGCGTGGCGTTCGACGTGATCGGGCTCAACGCGGACGGCCGCCGCGCGGCGGTGCGTGGCGTGCAATGGCAGATCGTGCGCGAGGACTGGAATTACGATTGGTATCTCGACAACGGCAATTGGCGTTGGCGTCGTACCGGCCGCGACATTCCGGTCGATGGGGCGACGGTCGATGTCGCCGCCAACCAACCGCTGCGCATCGCGCGCGATGGCCTGCGCAATGGCTCGTATCGTCTGATCGTCCGCGCGGCTGGTGCAGAAACCTCGCAACGATTTGGCGTGGGCTGGGGTGGTCCGGCCGACGATGACGCGACGCCGGATATGGTGAGCGTGGTCGCGCCGGAAAATCCGGTGCGGCCGGGCGCGCGTGCGCGCGTGCAAATTCGCCCGCCTTATGCGGGTGAAGCGCAAATCGTGGTGGCGACGGATCGTGTGCTGGAAACACGCACGGTGCGCGTCAGCCCCGAAGGCACGACCATCGATCTGCCTGTGAACGCCGAATGGGGTTCGGGCGCCTACGTGCTCGTGACCGTGATGACGCCGCGCGATCCGGTGAATTTGCCGGTGCCGCGCCGCGCTATTGGCGTGGCGTACGTGCCTGTGGACATGGGCAATCGCACGCTTGAGGTGATCGCTGGCGACGGCTTGCAGAATGTGCGTCCGCGCACGCGCATCGAAGTGCCGGTGCAGATCCGCAATGCGGCGGCTGGCGAACGCGTGCGTGTGGCGATCGCGATGGTGGACGAGGGCATTCTCAACATCACCAAGTATGAGAGCCCGAACCCGGTCGAGCATTTCTTCGGCCGCCGTGCGCTGGGCGTGACCATCCGCGACGATTACGGCCGCTTGCTCAATCCGAACCTCGGTGCGCCGGCGAATGCGCGCCAAGGCGGCGACTCGCTCGGCGGCGAAGGGCTGACCGTGGTGCCGACGCGCACCGTGGCGCTCTTCTCCGACATCGTTGAGGTGCGCGGCGGGCGGGCGATGATCCCGCTCGATATCCCGGACTTCAACGGCACGCTGCGTCTGATGGCGGTGGCATGGAGCGAGAACGCGCTTGGCCAGGATGCGGAGCAGATCATTGTCCGCGATCCGGTCGTCGCTGAACTCATCTTGCCGCGTTTCCTGGCTCCAGGTGACGAAGCGCAAGGCACGCTCAACATCGACAACGTCGAAGGCCCGAACGGCGCTTACACGGTGACGGTGAGCGGCACGGATACGGCGCGCATCGCGTCGCAACCGCGTCGTTTCACGCTGAACCGTGGCCAGCGCCAAACCGCGCTCATTTCGATGACGGGCGGGCCGCTCGGCGTTGGCCGAATCTCGCTGCGACTGGAAGGACCGTCCGGCTTTGCGGCGGTGGAGCGCACGTACGATATCCAATCGCGCGCGCCGTATCTGCCGATCACGATCACGACGACCGAGCCGCAAGCTGCGGGCGCGTCGTGGCGTGCGCCGGCGAATGCGTTGGCGGGCTTCCAGGCCAGCGCGCAGGCGTTGATCTCGTACAGCAATCTCGCGGGCATTGATCCCGCGCCGTTGTTGGATGAGCTTTATCGTTATCCGTACGGTTGCTCGGAGCAGCTCACGTCCATCGCCATGCCGCTGCTCTATTACAATGTGCTGGCGGCGGAGGCGGGGCGTGACGTCGATCCGCGTATTCGCCGTCGTGTGCAGGACGCGGCGACGCAATTGCTCGATCGCCAAGCGCCGGATGGTTCGTTCGGGCTGTGGAGCTCGGGCGACGGCTACGCCAATCCCTGGATCGGCGTGTACGTCACCGACTTCCTGGCGCGCGCGCAACGCGCCGGCTACGCGATCCCGCGTCAGCCGATGCAGCAAGCTTACGGCGCGCTGCGTCGCATCGCGCGGCTGAATGATTTCGGCTCGGTGAATTACCAATTCGAAGTCTATCGCTGGCCGGGCTCCAACGACACGACCGAGCTATTGCGTTCGCGTGCGGCGGCGTACGCGCTCTATGTGCTGGCGAAAGCGGGCGAGGCCGACATAGGCCAGCTTCGCTATTTCCACGACAACCGTCTGCGCAATGAGCCTTCGCCTTTGGCGCGGGCGCATATCGCGGCGGCCTTGGCGCACATGGGCGATCGCGCACGTTCGCGCAATGCGTTCCGTATGGCCGAGCAGGCGTTGGGCTATCGCAATGTCGGCGATTGGTATCAGACGCCGTTGCGCGATCTCGCGGGCGTGTTGGCGCTGGCGGCGGAGGCAGGCGAGACCGAAATGGTCAATCGCTTGCGCCAACGCCTCGAACGCGACGCGCCGGAAGCGGGCCGCTTGATGACGCAAGAGCAAGTGCAATTGCTGCTGGCGGTGAATGCGCTGCAGGAGCGCGCAGGTCCGGTGAACGTCACGCTCAATGGCCAGGCGCTGGCGGAGCGTCGTGTCATGGCGGATGCGCGGCGCTTGGCGACGGGTCTCGTGTTCGCGAATGCGGCGCGTGGGCCGGTGTGGCGTACGTTATCGCTGACGGGGGTGCCGCTTGAGGCGCCGCCGGCGATGCAGGCGGGCTACACGCTGGATAAGCGCGTGTTCAATCTGGACGGCACGATCGCCAACCTCGACACGATCCGCCAAGGCGATCGCGTCGTCGTGGTGATCAGCGGCCAGCCGGAAGGCGCGCGCAATTACCCGACCGTGCTGGTCGATCTTCTCCCTGCGGGCCTTGAGATCGAAACCGTGCTCAATCCGTCGGATGGTCTGGGCGCCACGAACTATGATGGTTCGCGCCGCACCGGGCCGTTCTCGTGGATCGGCGAGATCACCTACACGCAGGTCTCGGAAGCGCGGGATGATCGCTACGTGGCGTCGGCGAATTTGCGCGAGCAATTCCGCTACGCCTACATCGCGCGCGCTGTGTCGCCGGGCCGTTACACGCTGCCGGCGGCGCAAGTCGAAGACATGTATCGCCCAGGCGTGATGGCGCGCACGAGCACCAGCACGATCCGCATCGCGCCGCGAGGCGGCTGATGAACTCGCCCTCCGACCTTGGGAGGGCGAGGGTGCGTCGCGGCCCCCGCACGCCGCCGCCGCTCACACAGAGCGGCAAGCGGTGGGCGGGCGTGCTGTTGGCGTGCATGGTCACGCTGTTCGCGCTCGACCAGATCTTTCCGCCGCCGCTCGAACGCGTGCGTGACGTGTCGCCGGTTGTGCTGGATCACAATGGCGAATGGCTGATGGCGTTCACGACGCGCCAGGGCACGTGGCGGCTGGAAGCGCGGCTTGATGAGATCGATCCGGAATTTCAGCGCCGCCTGATCGCGATCGAAGACGAGCGCTTCTGGTTTCACCCCGGCTTCGATCCGATCGCGCTGACGCGCGCCAGCGTCTCCTACGTGCGCGCCGGCCGCGTGACGCAAGGCGGCTCGACCATCACCATGCAGCTTGCGCGTCTGCTGGAGCCGCGTCCGCGCACGATCCCGTCGAAACTGATCGAGATCATCCGCGCGATGCAGATCGAGCGGCGCTTGTCGAAGCGCGAAATTCTCGCCGCGTATCTGACCATGGCGCCCTATGGCGGCAATCTCGAAGGCGTACGCGCGGCGAGCCGGGCGTATTTCCAGCGCGATCCGCAATGGCTCGACGATGCGGAGATGGCGCTGCTGGTCGCGCTGCCGCAGGCGCCGGAAGCGCGGCGGCCCGATCGCCACCCTGTCGCGGCGCGCGCGGCGCGGGACCGTGTGCTCGGCATGTTCGTCAGCATTGGTGCCATCAATGAACGCCGCGCGCAGGAAGGCCGCGAAACCGCGATCCCGCCACGCGCGCCGTTCCCGTATTCCGCGCCGCATGCGGCGGAGGCGTTGGTGGCGGCCAATCGCGGCGAGGGCTTGATCCGTTCGTCGCTGAACGCGACTTTGCAACGTGATCTGGAATCACTCGCGCGGCGGCGCGTGGTCGGCTTGGAGCGCGATACACAGATCGCGATGTTGGCGGTGGAGCTGGATAGCCGCGCGGTGCGCGCGCGCATTGGCGGCGCGGGGCGCGAGCGCGCGGGCGGTTATATCGATATGACGCGCGCGATCCGTTCGCCCGGTTCGGCGCTGAAGCCGTTTCTCTATGCGATCGCCTTCGATGAAGGCATCGCCGCGCCCGAGACTTTGGTGCGCGACGCGCCGCGACGGTTTGGCGGCTATCTACCGGAGAATTTCGACCGGCGCTTCCACGGCGACGTTTCGCTCGAAGACGCGCTGCGCCATTCGCTGAACCTGCCAGCGGTGGCGACGTTGGAGCGGATCGGCGCGGGGCGCTTCCATGCATCACTCACACGCGCGGGCGCGCATGTGCGTTTGCCACGCCGTGCTGTCTCTGAACCAGGCTTAGCGCTCGCGCTGGGTGGCGTCGGCATGACGCTGGAAGATTTGGTGCAGCTCTATGCGGCGCTCGGCGATGAGGGCCGTGCGCGGCCGCTGGTGACGGATGAGGTCGGCGAATTCGCCTTCACGCGCCGCTTCGTGCGGCCGGAGACGGCCGAGCGCGTGTTGGATATTTTGGCGACATCGCCGCATCCGGCCGGACGTATTCCAGCGCAAGTGGCGCAAGGCGCGCCGCAAGTCGCGTTCAAGACGGGTACGTCTTACGGCTTCCGCGATGCGTGGGCGCTGGGTGTGTCCAATGGCTACGCGATCGGCGTGTGGGTGGGCCGGCCTGACGGCGCGCCGCGACCAGGCGCGACGGGTCGTTCGGAAGCGTTGCCGATTTTGTTCGAGGCGTTCGATCTGCTGGGCGTGCCAGCGGAGCCCGCGCCGCGTCAGCGCGAGCATGAGAACGTGGCGCCGGCTTTGACGCGGTTTGAGAATGGCGAGCGTGAGGCGCTGTCGATCCTGTTTCCGCCGGCGAACGCCGAAGTGTTGGTGCTGGATTACGGCGCCGATGCGCGCGGGCTTTCACTCTCGGCACGCGGCGGGCGCGGGCCGCTGACCTGGTACGCCGAAGGCGCGCGCGTGGAGAGCGAACCGACAAGCGGCCGCGCGATCTGGCGCCCCGCAGCACCCGGCTTCTACGATGTGACTGTCGTCGATGCGGATGGCGAGCGCGCGCAGGTGCGCGTGCGGATTAGGGATCGCGGCTAAAACAATAGGCGCGGACCCCCTGGTGGGAAGTCCGCGCCTTGTTTCGATCATCGCTGGTTTGGGGCAGGGCGGGCGTTACGCGACGATCAAAGCTGCTTGGTTCAGAGTGGCGAGGGCGGCCGGCGCGAACAGCGCGAGAGCGGCGGCGATGCTGAAAAACTTGATCATTGGTCGGCTCCCTTTTCACGTTCGCGGCGGCGTCGCCGTGTTTCGATGTGATGAAGGTAGTAGGCCGATGGGCTGGGCGATGTGACGGCGGTCACGGGGGCGTATAGAGCGCAGGTCTTCAGACCCGCGTTTGCTTTTGCGCCGTGCAACGCGGGTCTGAAGACCTGCGCTCCGAAAAAAGCAAAGGCGCGGACTCTGGGGAGTCCGCGCCTTCTTGATCTTCGCATAGCGGGTTGGGCAGGTGGGGGTTATGCGAGGATCTGAGCGGCTTGCGCGAGGGCGGCGATCGCGAGCGGGGCGAAGAGCGCGAACGCGGCGGTGAGGCTGTAAAGTTTCGTCATTGTCGTGTCTTTCTGAATTCGGTTTTGAACTTCTGATCTTGAGATGCCGCGGCGATCACTTTTGGATGCGGGCGCTCTCAAAATCTTCAGGCGAACATTTGCGCGGCTTGCATCAGGGCGGCGGCGGCGGCCAGTGCGCAGATGGTGAAGGCGGCGGCGAAGCTGATCATCTTGGTCATCTCGGTCTCTCCGTAAGGCGTTTCGTTCTGTTTGATTAAGAGATGCCGCCGACACGTTTTTCGGATGCGGTTGCGCGAGAAAATTTCAAACTAAATGCGGACGAAAATCCGCGCCAATAAAGCAAAAACGCGGACCTTTGCGGGTCCGCGTCTTCGCGTGCTCTTCATGTGCGGGAGGAGATCACATCACGATTTGCGCCGCTTGCATCAGGACCGCAGCAGCGATCGGTGCAAACAAAACAAAGGCGGCGGCGAAGCTGGCGATCTTGGTCATTTGGGTTTCTCTCAAAGTGTTTTGTTGTTCGATGATGAAGAGATGCCGCTGCTGGTTTGGTTGGATGCGTGGTGAACGAAAAATCTGCGCGCAGGACTCGTATGCGGATTTGAGGGGGCGGTGAGTCGCGTCGCCCTTCGACGGGCTCAGGGTGACGCGATTTCAAGCGCCGCCGTTAGGAGGCGTCAGCCTGAGCTTGTCGAAAGCGGGGATTGGAAACAAAAACGCCGGCTGGAAGCCGGCGGTCCGAAGGGGGCAAAAGTTAAGGCGCGGACCTTGGGGGTCCGCGCCTTCCGTATGACCGTCGCAGGCGGGTTTGGGGGATCAGGCGACGATCAAAGCAGCTTGGGCAGCCGTGGCGAACGCGACCGGGGCGAAGAGGGCGGCGGCGGCGACGAGGCTGAAAAACTTGGTCATGTGAAACTCCCGAAACTGGTTTGGCGCGTGTGCGCCGGTGTCTGATCTCTTGATGCAGCCAACCTAGGCTTTGGATGCACCGGCTGCTGTGACCTTGGTCACGTCCGATAAAGAAGGCGGCCGGGGCGCTTGCTGAGGGCGCCCCGGCCAGCCGGCCCTAGCGCCGGGGTGCGGCGGGCGGGGCCGGGGGCTCAGGGGCTTCTGGAGCTTCGGGCGGCGTCGGCAGCTGGAACCGGACGCGGCCGTCTCCATTGGCGTCGCTGGCGTCGAAGAAGCGCAGCTGCTGGGCGCGGAATTCCTCGCGGCTGAGGGCGCCGTCGCCATTGGTGTCGGCTTCGCTGTCGTTCAGCGCCAGCATCATGAAGACGGGCGGGTGCGGCGGCAGCGGCGCGATCGCGGGCATGGGCGGCATCGGCGGGATCGGGACCATGAAATCGCCGTCGATCACATCACCCGTGTCGCCATCGCCATTGATGATGATGACGTGGCGCTGGTGGTCGCCGTTGCGCTCGATATGGCGCTCGATGATGCGGGCGTGGCGCTCGGCGTCGCGGGCGGCGCGCTCAGCATGGCGTTCGGCCTGTTCGGCTGCTCGTTCGGCGTATTCCTCGGCGCGCTCGGCCATTTCCTCGGCGCGTTCGCGGGCGGCTTCGGCGTGCTCCATCGCGCGTTCGATACGTTGGCGCTCCTCGTCGGTGAGCGGGCGCGTGGTGCGGACGCCGTTTTCGTAAACTTCCACTTCACCATCACGGCCGCCATCGAGGCGCATCTCAATGCGGCGCTCGATCCGGTCTTGGTCGGCGTCGGTCAGGCGGCCGTCATTGTTGGAATCGAGGCGGGCGAAGGCGGCGTCCGCGGCGGCGGCGGCTTCGTCGCGCGTGAGCCAGCCATCGTTATTGGCGTCATAATTGATCATGGCCGCGCCGCCGTGGCGGACGAAGATGCGGGTGCGATCCGGATTGGCGGCGTACGCGGCGACCGTGAGGGACGCGACGGCCACGCCCAGGGCCAGAGCTAATTTCATGGTGAATTCCCCTCTCATGCCCAGACGGGCGATTTCGATGGGGCGGACCATGGCGCTGCAGCGTTTCCTGCGTACGTCAGCGCTGAAACATTGGCGAAACATGGGGGAGGTACCTCCCTGACATGCGTCGTCGCTGGGGCGGCGCCTGTTTTAAGGGTTTTGGCGCTATTACAATGCTCGCCATGAACGACGCCGCCCAAGCGCCTTGTGTGTTGATCGTCGACGACGACCCGGAAATCCGCGCCGGGCTCGTCGAGGTGTTTCAGCGCGCCGGCTTTGCCGCGCACTCCGCCGGCGACGTGCCATCGATGGAAAAGGCGCTGGCGGCCAAGGGCGCCGATCTAATCGTGCTCGACCTGATGATGCCGGGCGAGGACGGACTTTCGGCCTGCAAGCGGCTCTCGGGCAAGGGCGGGCCGCCGATCATCATGCTCTCGGCGCTGGGCGATGATGCCGACCGTATCGTCGGCCTTGAGATTGGCGCCGACGATTATTTGCCCAAGCCGTGCAATCCGCGTGAGCTGGTTGCGCGCGCGCGTGCGGTGCTGCGGCGCGGCCGCGATACGGATCGTGCGAGCGCGGATGCGGTGCGCTTCGCGGGCTTTCGCATGGATATCGCGCGGCGTGAGCTGATCGATCCCGATGATGTTGTGATCCCCCTATCGGCTGGTGAGTTTCGTTTGCTGCGCGCGTTCGTGGAACGACCGCAGCGCGTGCTCTCGCGTGAGCAATTGTTGGATTTCGCGTTCGACAATGACGGCGACGTGTTCGATCGCGCTGTCGATGTGCAAGTGAGCCGCTTGCGTCGCAAATTGGAGCGGCCCGGCGCGCCAGAGATTATCCGCACCGTACGCGGCGAGGGCTATCTTTTCGCCGTGAAGCCGAGCGCCTGATGCGCGACGTGCGCGGCCTTCCGATCGCGGCGTATCTTGGCGCGCTGGTGGCGTTGGCGTTGACGGCCGCCTTCGTGGCGACGTTGGCGATCGTCATCTTCCTGCCGCCGCGCCCGCCGGACGTGATGCGCGCCGACAAGATCACCGATCATTTCGAAGCGGGCTACGATTACATGCTGGCCGCCGGCCGGCCCATGAACGAGGACGGCGTCACCTGGGTGGTGCGCGACGAGCCCCCACGCGAGACGAGTTCCGTGCACGTTCGTCCGACCACGGCGGAGCTGGCGATGGCGCTGGAACTGCGGCCGGATCAAGTGCGGCTCTATGCGCAGCACATCGAGCGCAGCGAGACCTTCGTGTTTCGGGTCGCCAACATGGATGAGCTGACGCGCGAGGCCGAGCGCGCGGCGGCGGACGCTGAACGCATTCGCATCGAAATGGAGAATGCGGACTTCACGCACGAGCATGAAGCCAAGGCGGCGGCAGAGCGGGCCGAGGCGGCGCAAGAGGAAGCTGAATATCGGGCCGAGGCGATCCAGCGCGCGATCGAGCGCGCGCAAGACGCGGCCGAGCGCGCCGAGGAGGCGCGCGCGCGGGCGGCGGAGCGGATCGCGGAGCAGCGCGCGCTGGCTGCCGAACGCATGGCCGAGCGGCGCCAAGAAGCGATTGAGCGACACGCGGCGGAAGTGGAGCGCTACGCGGAGGAAGCCGTGCGTCGCGCCCAACGCGGCGAACACGTCACGCATATCGAAATTCCCGAGCCGCCGGATGTGTTGGTTGAAGCGCCCGCGCCGGATGTGATGATTGCGGTCGCGCCCGAGGCGCCTGCCGCACCGGTCGCACCCGCCCCGCCGTCGGCGCGATCGCGTAGCGCGACCGCGCCAACGCCGGTGGCGCCGCCCGCGCCGCCGACGCCGATCTTCGCGCCGGCGCCCGATGGCGTGGTGTTGCTTTCGGGCTTCCAGGTTGGCGCGCAGCTGCCGGATGGGCGGTGGCTGGTCATGACCCAGGGCCGCAATTGGGCCGAGATCGGCTGGATCGCGCGCGCCGCTGGCGTGATCGGCGGCACGCTTTTGGTGCTCACTCTGCTGGCGGCGCTGTTCGCGCGGCGATTGACGCGGCCGATCCGCAATTTCTCGAACGCGGTGCAAGCCGTGGGCGTCGATCCGCAAAGCGAGCCGGTGAAGGAAGAAGGCCCGCAAGAGCTGCGCGGCGCGGCGCGGGCGGTGAACACGATGCAGGCGCGTCTGCGTGCGTTGATCGCCGATCGCACCAAGACGCTGGCCGCCGTGGCGCATGACATGCGCACGCCTTTGATGCGGCTGCGCCTGGCGGCGGAGAACGCCCCGGTCGAGCAGCGCGAGCGCATGGCCAAGGAGATTGGCGAAGTTGAAGCCTTGGTGGCGAGCTTCATCGCGTTCGCGCGCGACGATCCGGCGGAAGAGGCGCGGGTGCGGCTTGATCTCTCGTCGCTGCTGGAGAGCATCGCTAATGATCAATGCGAGGCCGGTCGCGACGTGACGTTCTCGGGCGAAGATCGTTTGATCATCACCGGCCAATCGCTCGGGCTGAAGCGGCTGTTCGGCAATCTGGTCGAGAACGCGCTGAAATACGGCGAACGGGCGCGGATAACGCTGTCGCGTGACGACGCGCATGTGCTTGTTGACGTTGCGGACGATGGTCCGGGCATACCGCCGGAGAAGCGTGAAAGCGTGTTCGAGCCGTTCGTGCGCCTGAACGAAGAGGGCACGCGCGGCGCGGGGCTTGGCTTGGCGGCGGCGCAATCGATCGCGCGCGCGCATGGCGGCGAGATTGTCATCCTTGACGCAGAGAGAGGCGCGCTGTTGCGCGTGACGCTGCCGCTTTGAAGGCTTAGGCTCTCCTCAAAACGAGGGAGGCCGCCATGATGCGTTCGCCGATTTGCGATATGCTTGGCATTGAATTTCCGCTGCTCGCGTTCTCGCACTGCCGTGACGTGGTCGCGGCTGTTTCGCGCGCGGGCGGCATGGGCGTGTTCGGCGCGGCCGGAGCGTCGCCGCAGCACCTGCGCGAGGAATTGGATTGGATCGACGCCCATTGCGGCGGCAAGCCGTATGGCGTCGATCTCATTGTGCCGAACGAGTTTGAGGGCAAAGGCCAGAAGTTCGACGTCGAGCAGATCGTCGCCGCCGTGCCGAAGACGCACACGGATTTCGCCGCCAGCGTGTTGCGCAAGCATGGCGTCGAGGCCGGCGATCTTGAGGAAGCCCGGCGGGGCGCTACGGGCTTTGCCAAGAATCTCCGTGAGGACGGCGCATCGACGAGCCTCGATGTCGCGTTCGAATATCCGATCAAGCTGATCGCCAATGCGCTTGGCGTGCCGCCGAAAGCGATGCTGGAAAAAGGCAAGCAGCACGGCGTCGCGGTGGCGGCCCTGGTCGGCGCCAAGGAGCACGCGATCGCGCAGGTGCAGGCGGGCGTGGATATTCTTGTTGTCGCCGGCGGCGAAGCGGGCGGGCATTGCGGCGATGTGTCGACGATGGTGCTGGTGCCTGAGGTCGCGGACGCGGTGGCGAAGATTGGCGCGACGACGCCGATCCTGGCGGCGGGCGGGATCGTGACGGGCGCGCAGATGGCGGCGGCGATGTGCATGGGCGCGGCTGGCGCGTGGTGCGGCTCGGTGTGGCTGACGACGACGGAGGCCGAGACCAATCCGGTGGTGAAAGAGAAAATGATCGCGGCGTCCTCGCGCGACACGATCCGCTCGCGGTCGCGCACCGGCAAACCGTCGCGACAATTGCGTTCGCCGTGGACGGATGCATGGGAAGCAGAGGGCGCGCCGAAGCCGCTGCCGATGCCGTTGCAGACTTTGGTGTCGGAGCCGGCGCTGCGGCTGGTGGACAAGCTTTCACAAGGCAATCACGAGGGCGCAAAGCAATTGGCGACCTATTGGGTCGGCCAAGGCGTTGGCCTCATGAATGAGACGATGAGCTCGGGCGCGGTGGTGCAGAAATTCAAGGAGGATTTTCTGGCCGCGTACGAGCGGCTGGGGGGCTTCCTTGAGTGAGGGACGCACCGCGTAAGAGTGTCAGGTCGGCGGTGTGATATATTGCATGAGTTGAATACGGCGCTGAATGTCGACCAAGCGTTCGGAATCGAGGATGCCCATCTGCGCGACAATCGTATTGAGTTCGCCTTCGATGGCGATGTAGCCGCGCCCAGAGGCCATCAGTGCGGCGGCGTCGTCGAAAAGACCAGCGATACGCAATTCGCGATCATAGGATCCCTCAAAGCTCTGAACGGCAATGCGCGCGCGCCGAATGAAATCGCCTTGCTCCGGCGGCGCCCCCGCGCCGAATGACGTCAGTGTCTGGGTGACCGAAGCGCGCCCGGCTTGAACGTGCAGACGCATGGCGTCGGCGGACGCCCGCACGAGCGGTGCGCGCGGGCCGGTGGCGTCGTCGCCGAGATAGGCTGAGCGACGCGCCTGCAACATGGTGATCAGGCCGTCGTAGGAGCTTGCAAAGGCACGCAACAAGTGGCGTTGCGGCCCTTCCCCGACGGCTTCGGCCTGGATCGCATTGATGTTCCGAAATTGGGTTTGGATAATCAGCTGTGCGTCGATGGAGCTGATCGATGCAAGCTGAAGCGCATTGGGGTCATTGCGCTCGATCGCGATGATGCTGGTGGTGTACTCGACCAAAAAGGCTTCGATGCTGCCGAAGACTTCGTAGATCGCGCGCTCCTGCGTTCGATATAGTCCGGACAATTCGCCGGCTTCGGGCGGTGGACCAAGTTGCTCGGCCTGCCGGCGCGCGGACTGGACGGCGGCGAGCGTTGAGCTTGCCCATGTGCGCGCGAGCGAGACCCAGGCTGTGCGTTGGCCGACGCTGCTTTCGTCAAAGGGCGGCGGCATTTGCTGAAAGGGCGCCAGCGCCCCCTGCAGGATATTCTGGTGGGCGCCAGCCCAACGCATCATGGCTTCATATTGCTGCGGCGCCGGCTCTTGCGCGCGCGCGAGCGGCGCCGAGATCAAGAGCATCGCCAAGGTAGCGAGCGCCGCGCGGATGATATTCATGCCATCTCTCCCCGTACGCTGCTTATCCCGCGCGTCGCGCAAGCGCAAACTGGCCGAACCGCGGCGCTTGTCCGATCGGCAGTTGCCGGCTGGAAGCCGGCGGTCCGATGGGGCATCGTTCGCGTCATGAAAAATGTTGTGCGCGTTGTGCTTGGGCTTTTGGCGGTGGCGACTTTGGCGCTGGGGGCGCTGGCGTTTGCTGTCGTGTTGGGGACGGGCGGCGGTTTGGGCGCCGCGGCGCATGAAGCGTTTGAGACTGTGCCAGAAGCCGTAATGCAAATGCTGGGCTTTGATGGCTCGCCGCTCTGGGTCGACATTGGGTATTGGGCGGCGCTGATTGGCGGGTTGGTTTTTGCTTTTCGGCGGCGGTGAGCGCTACACGCGCTGCTACGATCCTATCCTAGCGAGTAAAGCCATCACAAAGAACGCGGCAAGCACGAAGCCCATCAGGCCCATGAAAGGTGATTGGGATGCCACGCGCAGATGCAGAACGCGGATGAGCGCCTCGTTCTTCGCGAGAATCGCATAGCCAATGACAACGTACAGAATTGCGGCTGCGATGAGTGCGAGGTTTGTGATCATGCAGGAGGGCTCAATCTACTCGCTCCCGCGAAACCTTCCGTCGCCTTCTTCGGTCACCAGCACCACGCCAGGATTTTCCGGCGCGATGTCTTCGAAGAGGCCGATGTCGAGGTCTTGTTGTGGCTCGGGGCCGCGCATGGGGGCGGCGACGCGTTCGGCGAGTTCGATGCGTTCGATGGGCGCGAGCGGGGCGGCGACGCCCGGCGCGTGCATCGGGCGCCAGAAGCTGATGCTGACCGCGAACTTGCCCTCGCGCTCGACGATCTCGGCGAGGCCGTTGCGGACGAGATCGCCCCAGCGTTTCATCAGCTGCTTGTGGTCGACATAAAGGTTTGGGAGCACTTCGCTGACGAGCTCGGCGGGCGCCTCGAGCAGCGCGCGGGCTTGTTCGGGTGTGCGGGCGTGGCCGAGCGGCTTTTTCACGGCGGCTTCGCCGGAACGGGCGACGGGGGCGGGCGGTGCTGGGCGCCAATAGCGCATGGTCACGCGCCAGCCGTCGCGCCAGACCAGCTCATAGAGGCCTGAGCCGTAAAGCTCCGGCACGGCGGCTTCGGCGTCGGCGGGATTCTCGTAGAGGTCCGGCAATTCCTCGACGGCGAGGAACACGGGGCCGCCGGCGAGCGTGGTCGCCTCGTCCTCAGTGCGGGCGCGCGGCGCATCGGGTTGCCGCGCCGCCGCCAAATTCGCCGCTAAGGGGAAAATGCTCACGGAACCTTTGTCCACGGGGCCGCTCCGACATCGCCTTGTCATCGGAGGGGGCCAGTTTAGAAGGTCTCATTACCGGCAAAACGCGTGGGGAGCCAAGCATGTCGCATCGTCGCTGGAGTTTGGCCGCGTTGGTCCTGGCGCCTGTGTTGGCGCTGGGCGCATGCGACCAGATCGGCCAGGTGATCGAAGACATGCGTGGCGGGACCGAGCAGGCCGAAGGGCCGGGGCCTGCGCCGTTGGATGATGTGCCGTTGGAGGCGCGCGCGCTGGCGGGCTCGGTGCAGCCGCAAGATCAGATCGCGGCGATGCTGGCGCCGGAGCCAGTGCTGATCGCGCCGGGTGAGATTTTGGTCGGCGCGCAAGTCGAGCAGGAATTGTCGGAGACGGCGCGCGAGATGGGGCTCGCCAGCAATTTCGTGCGCTCGCTGCGGGCGGGCGGCACGGAAGCGCTGGAGCAATTGCCGGAAGATCTGATCGCGCAAGTGCGGACGCGGGCGGAGGCGGAGGCGTCCGAGGCGGCGCGCACGGCCGCACGCGACGTGCTGGGACGCTTGGGCATTCAAGGCCAGATCAATGTGCGGCCGGGCGGCGTGGTGACGGTGAGCCTGGCCGGCGCCGGGGCGAGCCCAACTTCGCTACGTTACGCCCAGCAGGGCGGCGACGCTTCTGTCGCCGAGCCTGCGCCGGCGGCGGTGGAGTGGAACGACGCCGACCGTTGTCCGCGCATCGTCACCCAGGCCCAATTGGAGAGTGATTTGGCGCTGGCGACACGGTGCGCGATCCAACGCCTCGTCGCGTCGCGTCAGTTTGAATATGTGGAGCCGAACTACATCGCCTCGTCGGGCTTCACGCTGCCGCCGCGCCGCGATCAAACCCCGCCGCCGAGCACGACCAATCCTGCGCCGCAGCAGCCGGGCCAGCCTTCGACGCAGCCGGCGAACCCGGCGCCGACGCCGCCAACGCCGGCTGTGGTCGGCGGCGTGCCGAACGATCCGCTCTATGCGCTACAATGGCATTATCGCACGCCAGGCGTGGGCGCTGGGCAATCGGCAGGCGGCGCGGGCTTCATCGATTTTTGGGAAGCGGCGCAGATCGGCTCGCGCACCGTGCGCGTCGCTGTCCTGGATACTGGTCTCGATATGTCGCATCCTGACATTCAGGGTTCGCCGAACATCGCGGCGGGCGTTGATCTCATCAACAATCCAGAACGCGGTGGTGATGCCGATGGCGTCGACGCCGACGCGAACGATGCGGGCGATCGCTGCGGGACGGCGGCGGAAAATTCTTATCACGGCACGCACGTCGCCGGTACGATCGGTGCGGCGGTCACGAACGATCGGCGCGGCGTTGCGGGCGGCGCTTGGGATGTGACGGTGATCCCGGTGCGGGTGCTGGGCCGCTGCGGCGGCGAACTGGCCGACATCGTCTCCGGCATTCGCTGGGCTGCGGGCATCGCGCCGGCTGTGAACGCGGCGGGCCAGCAGATCGTCAATCGCAATCCCGCCGACATCATCAACATGAGCCTGTCGATCCAGGCGCCGTGCCCGGCTTCGATGCAGGCGGCGATCGACGCGGCGGTGGCGCGCAATGTCGTTGTCGTGGTCGCGGCCGGCAACAAGGCCAATCAAGCGCGACTCTATGCGCCGGCGAACTGCAACAATGTCGTCGTGGTCGGCGCCAATGACGCGCGTGGCGGCTTGTCGCTATATTCGAACTTCGGGCCGGAGATTGATTTGTTGGCCCCGGGCGGCGACATGTTCGCCGATAGCGACGGCGATGGCCGTCCCGACGGCGTGCTCTCGACGCGTGCGACGACGGCGGGCTGCTACGATCCGTTGAACTCGAACTCGACCGAGCGCTGCTATTATTCCTTCTTGCAGGGCACGTCGATGGCGTCGCCGCACGTATCGGCTGCGCTGGCGCTGCTTGCGGCGCAAACAGGTCTGCGCGGCAGGCAGCTGGAGGACGCGCTGTTTACGCGGGCGGTCGCGCCGCACGGCGCCAATTACGGCGAAATCGAATGTGCGCGTTCCCGCAACGCTACGCCGATCGCCACCGGTTCGCCGACGTGCGCGCGGCCGAGCGGGCGCGGGAGACTTGATCTGGCGCGTGCGGTGCGGACGCCTGCGGGCGCGGGTGCGGGAGCATCGCCGCCATGAGCGTCGCGGCGCTACGCATCTGGGGCATGGCCGTCACAGGCGCGCTGATGGCTGCGCTGATCGTGGTGGCGCTGCAGCCGGAACGCGGCGCGCGGGCCGAACAGCAAGCGGTGTTCGAGAGCGCGCAGGCCACGACGCAGGCAGCGCCGGTGGCGTTCATCGTCAAGTTTCGGGGTTCAGGGCCGATTGCGCGCGCGCAAGCGCAAGCGGCGCGCGGGCAGATGCAGGCGGCGCAGCGGCAAGTGGAGATTCAACTCCAGCGCCAGAGTGCGTTCACCGGCCTGTGCTTCGATCGCTTTACCGTCGGCGGGGCCGAGATCGTTTTGGTGACGTGCCAAGCCATTGTGGCGAGCGAACGCGCGCGTGTGCAGCAGCAATGGCTTGCGCGCTTGCAGGCGATGCGCGCGGTTGACTATGTCGATGCGAACGCCACGGCGACGCAAGGCCGCGCCGGTTAGGAGATGATCATGGATTTCGGCGCGCCGGTCGCCATTGGCGGCTTCGAGGAACGTGTCATCGCGACGGTAGATGGCTTGGCGCTCTATGCGCGCGATTACCCGCCGCTCCTGCCCGAGACGGGCCTGCCGGTGATTTGCCTGCATGGGCTCACGCGCAATTCACGCGACTTTGAAGTGATCGCGCCGCGCATTGCGGCGCTGGGCCGTCGCGTGATCGCGGCGGACATGCGCGGGCGCGGCAAGAGCGCGAATGATCCTGATCCGGCGCATTATGTGCCGGCTGTGTATGCGCAGGACGTGCTTAAGTTGATGGACGAGCTTTCGATCCCGAAAGCGGTGTTCATCGGCACGTCGATGGGCGGGCTGATCACGATGGTGCTGGCGACGGTCGCGCCGGACCGGATTGCGGCGTCGGTGCTGAATGATGTCGGGCCGAAGTTGAACGCCGCTGGCCTGGCGCGGATCGCGGGCTATGTCGGCCATGTCGTGCCGGTTGCGGATTGGAATGCGGCGGCGGAAGCCGTGCGCGCGATCAATGGCTCGGCCTATCCCGAGCGCGCCGATGATGAAGCATTCTGGCTCGCGTTCGCGCGTCGCACGCATCGCGCGCTCGATGATGGGCGCGTTGAACTCGATTACGATCCGCACATTGCGTTGGCGTTTGTCGATTTCGACGAAGATGCGCCGCCGCCGGATTTATCGCCCCTGTTCCAAGCTTTGGCGGCCAAGCCCGTGCTTTCCGTGCGCGGCGCGATCTCGGATTTGTTTGGCGAAGACGTGGTCGCGCACATGCGCGAATTGAAGCCGGACTTGGATACGGTCACGGTGGAAGGCGTCGGCCATGCGCCGATGCTGGACGAACCGGAAGCCTGGGACGCGGTGTTGGATTTTCTGGCGAAGGTGGAGTGAAGGCCTAAGCGCGCGCGCCGCCGCTGGCGTCGATGATATAGCGTGCGGTGGCGGCAAGGCTGGCGACGAAGGCCCCGATGAGGGTCAACGCGACCAGCGCGCACCAAATCACGAAAAAGCCGAAGCCGGCCTCGTTGGAAGGCGAGGCCAATTGCCAGATCGCTCCCGCAGCGGCGGCGACACCCGCGACGCTGGCGGCGCTGCGCCAGTACGTTCCGCGTGGTCGCGTGAACGCCTGGCGCGCTACTGCCATGAGCGTGGCGACATAGCCGAGAAGGAGCACAAGCTCGAGCATCGGAGCAGTGTGCGCACGTTACGGTAAAAAGTTCGCCCTCGGGCCTTGGTAAAGATTTAGGCGGCGCCGTCGCGCACCAAATCCCGATACGCGCGCCAGCTGGCGAGGCCGA
>NZ_DASVYD010000029.1:0-2887 GCF_036392335.1 Vitreimonas sp. | reverse complement strand
AAAGGGCAACGTCCGCCGATAAACGTTGGCAAGAAGTGAGACGTGATGTGCTGAAAAACATACTCTTTGCGCCCTGGAAATTTCGCAAGGTAGCCGTTGTTTTTCAGGCCATTGAAGCGCGCTCGAAATCCCGTCGGCTTTGAGGCGGGAGCGTTTTCGAGTTTGTGATCCGTGATCTGATTTTCCATCGACAACGCGAACTTAAATGTCCGCTCTTTCCGAGTGTCATCCTCGGCAAAGACGCTGGCGACCTCGATCTGCGAAAAGCAGTCGAGCCAAAGCAGACGGCCCACACCTTTGCCGCCAATGTCGATCTTATTGTCGGTGTCCGTTGTGGTGAAAGCTTCCCAGTTAGCTGCGTCTAACCCCACGCCGTTGTCTTCGACTACGGCCCATACATTCTCTTTCCGACGGTTTATCGATACCTCGACATGCACACGACCCAGCCTTGCGACGTTCTCGCCAAATTTGGCTTGGGTGGAGTGAATGGCATTGCTTATGGCCTCAAAGAGCGGCTGCATTGCGTCAGCGACGTCTGTCGGCTTCGGAAGTCGCTCGACGCGCTTAACAAGATTTGGCTTCAGCGAGGCCATTTGACATCACCCGGGTATCCGCACGACGCATACGGTAGATGTCGGAATCATACAGCTGGCGGGAAATTCCGAAAGGGCACCTGTGGTGTGCTGTTTCAAACGTCGCCCACTATATCCACGAGGTTAGCCCGTTTCCCCATGGCGGCTTTCCATTTCGTTTGCCACCCCCTAATCCTCATCCTCCAGCTCATCGATCAGGATGTCGCGCTTACCGGCGGCGTTGGCCGTCGAGATGATGCCCGCTTTTTCCATACGCTCGATCAAAGTGGCGGCGCGGTTGTAGCCGATTGAGAGGCGGCGCTGCAGGTAGCTTGTGCTGGCCTTGCGGTCGCGTTGCACGATCTCGATGGCGCGTTCGAGCAATTCGTCGCCGCCGCCTTCGCCATCGGCGAACAGCTCGGGTTCGTCGGAGCCGGCGTTCTCGTTCGGCTCGGCGGTGACGTCGGTGCGATATTGCGGCGCGCCTTGGGCCTTCAGCATGTCGACCACGCGTTCGACTTCGGCGTCGGTGACGTAGGGCCCGTGCAGACGGCGGATGCGGCCGCCGCCGGCCATGAACAAGAGGTCGCCTTGGCCGAGGAGTTGTTCGGCGCCTTGCTCACCCAAGATGGTGCGGCTGTCGATCTTCGAGGTGACCTGGTAGGAGATGCGGGTCGGGAAATTGGCTTTGATCGTGCCGGTGATGACGTCGACGCTGGGGCGTTGCGTCGCCATGATGACGTGGATGCCGGCGGCGCGCGCCATTTGCGCCAGACGCTGCACGGCGGCTTCGATTTCCTTGCCGGCCGTGATCATGAGGTCGGCCATTTCGTCGATGACGACGACGATGTAGGGCATCGGCTCGAGCGGCAGCTCGCGGGTTTCGTAGATCGGCTCGCCGCTGGTGGGATCGAAGCCCGCATGGACGGTGCGCTCGAGGCGCTCGCCGCGCTCAAGCGCATCGGAGACGCGCTCATTGTAGCCGGAGATGTTGCGCACGCCGAGCTTCGACATGCGGCGATAGCGATCCTCCATCTCGCGCACGACCCATTTCAGCGCGACGACGGCTTTCTTCGGATCGGTCACGACCGGGTGCAGCAGGTGCGGGATGCCTTCGTAGACGCTGAGCTCCAGCATCTTCGGGTCGATCATGATGAAGCGGCACTCGTCGGGCGTGTGCTTGTACAAGAGCGACAGGATCATGGCGTTGATGCCGACGGATTTGCCCGAGCCGGTGGTGCCGGCGATGAGCAAGTGCGGCATCTTCGTGAGGTCGGCGGCGAAGGGGTCGCCTTCGATGGTCTCACCGAGCGCGAGCGGCAGATCGCCCTGCGTGCCGACGAAGGATGCGCTGTTGAGCAGCGAGTTGAGATAGACGGTTTCGCGCTTGGCGTTGGGCAATTCGATGCCGATGGCGTTGCGGCCGGGAATGACGGCGACGCGCGCGGCGGTGGCGGACATGGAGCGGGCGATGTCGTCGGAAAGGCCGATGACGCGGCTCGATTTCACGCCGGCGGCGGGTTCGAACTCGAACAGCGTGACGACGGGGCCGGGGCGGGCGGAGAGCACTTCGCCTTGCACGCCGAAATCGGCCAGCACGCCTTCGAGCTGACGGCTCATCGCGTGCAGCGTTTGCGCGTCGGTTTGGTTGCTGCGTTGCTTGGGCTCGGCCAGCAGATCGGTGTCCGGCAATTCGAACGGGCGGCCGAAGCTGAAGGTCGAATGCTCTTTGGCTTGGCGTTTTTGCGGCTTCGGCGCTTCGGCGCGCGGGGCGGCGGCGCGGGGCGCGCGCTCTGGCGGCGCGGGACGTTGCTGTTGCGGGCGCGGGGCGCGCTGCTGCGGCTCTGGCGCCGGCGCGCGCTCTTCACGCGCGATGTTGGCGGCGCGCTCATACATGCGCTCGCTCGGTTGCTCGTCTTCGCGGCGGGTTTTGTCGGAGACGTAGGAGATGGCGCGTTGCGCGCGTTGGCCGGCGCCGCCGGCGATGCGACGCGCGGCGTTGGCGGCGGCCTTCACGTCTTCCTTGCGCACTTGGAAAGACCAGCCGATGGCGAGAATGCCGCCGATGGCGCAGAGCAAACCTGTGAGTACGCGCGGGAACGGCAGGCCGGGCATCGAGGCGAGGCCCGAGATGAAGCCGGCGACGCCGTCGCCGATCATGCCGCCGAAGCCGACCGAGAGCGGCCAGCCGTCGGGCGTGGGAATGGTGGCGGCGGCGGCGCCGAGCAGCAGCACGCCGGCAAGGGCCGCGAACACGCGGCGGCGATCGATGCTCATAACGAGCTGTTGGCGCGCGATGCGCAGCGCGCCGGCGG
>NZ_DASVYD010000028.1:0-7064 GCF_036392335.1 Vitreimonas sp. | reverse complement strand
GCTCGTTCTTCATTCTGCCTTATGTCGGCGTGTCGCTGAACTTCATGAGCGTGTTCGGCTTCCTTCTGGTGCTGGGCATCATGGTCGACGACGCCATCATTGTCGGTGAGGCGATCTACGAACGGGCCGAGCGCGGGCATCATGGCGTCGACGCCTCGATCCTGGCGACGCAAATGGTGCTGAAGCCGCTGGTCGCCTCCGTGTTCGTGACCATGATCGCGTTCAGCCCGATGATGTTGCTGACCGGCGACGTGCAGCAATTTACCCGCGCGATCTCGATCGTGGTGATGTCGACGCTGGTGTTCTCGCTGATCGAAAGTCTGATCATCCTGCCGGCGCACTTGGCGCACGTGAAGAAACCTGATCCTCAGGGCACGGGGATCGGCAGCCAATTGATGCGCCTGCAGCAACGCTGCGCGCACTCGGTCATCTGGGTCGCGCAGACGCTGCACCAACCGCTGGTGAAGAGCGCGGTGAAGATGCGCTACCTCACCTGGTCGGTCTTCCTCGTCATCACCATTCTGGCGATCGGCCTGATGGCGACGGGCCGGATCAAGCAGACCTTCATGCCGGAAGTCGAAGGCGACTTCATGCAGGTCTCGATCGAGCTGCCGCAAACCACGCCCTTCTCACGCATGGAGCAAGTGGCCGAGCAGCTCGACGCCGCGCGCCGCGCCATGGAAGAAGAAACGGCAGAGATCGCGGTCGAGGACCCCAATACAGGCCAAATGTCGCGCGGCGTCGTGCGCTCGTGGAGCCAATCCATCGACGACACCTCGATCCGCGCCTATGTCGGCCTCACGCCGCCGGAAACACGTCCCGACTTGCGCTCGCGCCAAGTCACGGAACGGCTCGAGGAATTGCTCGGCGAAGTGCCGGACGCCGACCAGATCAGCTTCTCGCTGTCCGGCGGCGGCTCGCCCAGCATCGAACTCGCGCTGATGGGCGAGAACAAGGAAGACCTTGAAGCCGCGGTCGAGGATCTGAAAGCGCGCCTGCTGCAATTCACTGGCGTGAGTTCGGTGCGCGACAGCCAGGACGCCGCGATCGAAGAATTGCGCTTCACGCTTCTGCCGGGCGCCGAGCAACTCGGCATCACGCTCAGCGACCTGACGCGCCAAGTTCGCCAAGCCTATTTCGGCGAGGAAGTGCAGCGTTTGCCGCGCGAAGGCGACGACGTGCGCGTGTACGTCCGTTACCCACGCGACGATCGCCGCACGCTGGAAAGCCTGGGCGGCTTCCGCATCCGCACCAATGACGGCCGCGAAGTGCCGCTGGCTTCGGTCGCCACCTGGGAATTCGCGCCGGGCATCACGGGGCTCGATCGCCGCCAACGCATGAGCTCGATCCTGGTTACCGCCGATCTCGTCAACGCCGAAGCGCGCCAAGAGATCATGCGGACGCTGGACAATGATTATTTCCCGGAGTTCGAGGCGCGGTTCTCGACGGTGTCACGCCGCGCCATTGGTGAGGCTGAGGGGCAAGCGGAATTCTTCGCACAGCTCGGCACGCTGATGCTGATGGCGTTCGCGGGCATCTATTTCCTGCTCGCGGTGACGTTCCGCTCCTACGCGCAGCCGATCATGATCCTCTCGGTGATCCCGTTTGCGATCGTGGGCGCTTCGATTGGGCATTTGATCTTCAATACGAGCTTCGCCCTCTTCTCCTGGCTTGGCGTGATCGCGGCGATTGGCGTCGTCGTGAACGACAACGTGGTGCTGGTCGATCGCTGCAACCAAATCCGCGGCTATTTCGCGATGCGGCCGAAGCGTGCAGGCGCGGTTGTTCCGATCGACGAGGACGGCGAGCCGATCGAAATCCATGAGTTGCAGGGGCCAAACGGCGAGGTGTTCGAATATATCGGCATCGCGCCGGACCTCGAAGTGCACGAAGAAATGATCATGGAATCCGCGCGAGCCGGATTCGAAGGGGGCCCGATCCAATTGTTGACGTCAAAGGATGTCGGCAAGGACGCGGGCGAGTACAAGGAACGCGCGGCCTATCTCGAGCAATCTGGCTTCCAAGTCATGCGCGTGCGCGCTGAGCGCGGCATCGTCGAAGCGTCGGTGTCGCGGTTCCGTCAGATCTTCCTGACCTCGGTCACGGAATTCGTGGGCATGGCGCCGATGCTGCTGGAGAACGCGGCGATCGTGCAATTCCTCAAGCCGATGGCGCTTTCGCTGGCGTTCGGCGTGCTGGTGTGCATGCCCGCCACCTTGATCCTGACGCCGGCCTTCTACATGATTGGCATCGACATCAAGCGGGTGACAGGAGGCCTTTTCGGCTTCTATTCCCGCCTCTACACGCGCCGCGGCAGATTGGCCGCCGCCGAGTAGAGTTTCTTTCGGAGGGGTACTTCATGATTATGTTCACTCGTCGCGCGATGGGCGCGTCGTCGCTGGCGCTGCTTGCCGGCTGCGCCACCGGCGCCACCCAAGCGGTAAGCGAACCCGCACGGGCGCCGGCCGCGATCGGCGCCTGGGGATTTGATCTCACGGCGCGCGATCTCAATGTCAGCCCGGGCAACGATTTCTTCCGTCACGCCAACGGCGCCTGGATGGCGAACACGGAAATCCCGGCCGACCGCACCCGCTGGGGCACATTTGACATCCTGCGCGAGAAGGCTGATCGCGACGCCCGCACGATTATCGAAGAAGTCGCCCTGGCCGGCGGCGCGCCGGGCTCCAATCAGCAGAAGATCGCCGATTACTACAATTCGTTCCTGAACCAGGAGGCGATCAACGCCGCCGGCATCGCGCCGCTGCAGCCCGAGCTCGACCAGATCGCAGCGTTGCGCACGCACGAAGAGACCATTCGCCTGATCTCGACGCCTGGCATCGCCGTGAACTCGCCGATCGCGGTGTTCGTCGGTCTCGATGAGCGCAATCCCGACCGTTACATCTGCAACATGGTGCACGCGGGCTTGGGTCTGCCGGAGCGTGAATATTATCGCCGCACTGATGGCGAATTCCCGAACATTCGCGCGGCCTATACCGCCCATATCGAACGCCTGCTCACCCTCGCCGGCCAGAGCGGCGGCGCAGCGAAGGCGCGCGCGATCGTTGCGCTCGAAACGCGCATCGCCGAACACCATTGGCCGATCGCTGATCGCCGCAATCGCGATCGCACCTACAATTTGAAGACCCGCGCCGAAATCCGCGCACTCGCGCCGAGCTTCCCGTGGGACGCCTCATTCGAAGCCGCCGGCCTCGGCGACGTCCAGGAAGTGGTGATCAGCGAGCTCTCGGCCATGGGTCCGCTGGCGAACCTCTTCATGCAGACGCCGGTTTCGACCTGGCGGTCGTATTTGGCTTATCACCTCGTTCGCAACAATGCGGCGGTGCTGCCGCAAGCGATCGACGACGAAGTGTTCGATTTCTACGGCCGCACGCTAAACGGTCAGCCGGCGCAGCGCGAGCGCTGGAAGCGCGCGGTACAAGCCGTCAACGGCGCACTCGGCGAAGCCATCGGCGCGATCTACGTGCAACGCCACTTCCCGCCGGAAGCCAAGCAGCAGATGACCGATCTGGTCGAGAATCTGCGCACGGCTTACGGCCAGCGTATCGATCAGCTGCCGTGGATGTCGGCGGAGACCAAAGTGGCGGCGCGCGAAAAGCTCGCCACCTTCCGCCCGAAAATCGGATACCCGGATCGCTGGCGCGATTATTCGGGGCTCGAAGTCCGCGCCAATGACGCGTTCGGCAACGCCAAGCGCCAATCGCTGTTCGACTGGAACCATGACCTCGAACGTCTGGGCCGTCCGACCGACAAAGACGAATGGTTCATGACGCCGCAAACCGTGAACGCCTATTACAATCCGGTGTTCAACGAGATCGTGTTCCCGGCCGCGATCCTGCAAGCGCCGTTCTTCGATGCGAACGCGGATCCGGCGATCAATTACGGCGCTATCGGCGGCGTGATTGGTCACGAGATGGGCCACGGCTTCGACGATCAAGGCGCCAAGTCGGACGCCCACGGCGTGCTGCGTGATTGGTGGAACGCGCAAGACGTTGAGCGCTTCACTGCCGTCACCGACCGCCTCGTGGCCCAATACGATGCGTTCTCGCCGCTCGAAGGCATCAACGTGAACGGCCGCCTGACGCTCGGCGAGAACATTGGCGACAATGGCGGTCTGCAGGTCGCCTACCACGCCTACAATCTGTCGCTGAACGGCCAAGCGGCGCCGGTCCTTGACGGCCTGTCCGGCGATCAGCGCTTCTTCCTGGGCTGGGCGCAAGCCTGGCGCGGCCTTATTCGCGACGCTGCACTGCGCAACCAGATCCTCACTGACCCGCACTCACCAGCCGTCTATCGCTGCAACGGCACGGTGCGGAACATGGATGCCTGGTACGCGGCGTTCAATGTCCAGCCCGGCGACGCGCTCTATCTGCCGCCGGAAGAACGCGTCACGGTCTGGTAAGATCGCGACATCGTGAAACGATTGAGGGGAGCGCTGCGAAGCGCTCCCCTTTTCTCTCTCCGCCGCTTCAACACGCGGCGCGCTCACCCGTGCTTGTCGCTCATCGCTTTCCAAGCGCGCGTGGCCAGTTCGCGCAGCACGTTCTCATCGATGTCAGCGAGTTTGTTGATGTAGAGGCAGCTCTTGCCGGTTTTGTGCTTGCCGAGCTTCTTCAGCAGCGCCGCGTCCGCGCCTGCGCCAGGCATCAGATAGAGCACCAAATTTGCCTTGCGCGGCGAGAAACCGATTTTCGGCCACGGCGCGGCGCCGAGCGTGTTGACGTTTACATATTGCCCATAGCCGACGATGGACGGCCCCCACATCGCTGGCTTCTCGCCACTGATCTCACGCAACATCTTGTCGATGGCCTTCGCATCCTTGCGGCGGGTTTCGTCTTCAACCGCGGCCAGGAATTGCGCGACGGAGGCCTTCGTCTTTTGCGTCTTGGGCTCGGCCATCTCATTGCCTCAGCGCATCGAGCGCCCGGCAGAACGCGCCGGGCGCATTGCCTTGGTCGCACGCCATACCGCCCATCGCAAAGATGAAAATGATAATCCCGACCAAAGGAAAGATCACGCCGATCGCACGCGTGAGAAACATCGAGGGCGAAAAGCTCGTGCGTTCACGTTTCGATGTGCGCGTCGCGGCAGGCCGCTCTTCTTCCTCGTCATTATCGTCGTCGTCCCGCCCTCCGACGCGAATATTGACGTTCTGCATCGTCACGCCTTGCAGCTTGATGCCTGGCGCTTCGAAATGCGTCGGCCGCGGCGCGACAGGCATCGGCTCGGCGCGCACGATGGCCTGCACGATTGCGAGGAAATGCTGGAAACGCGGATCGTCCGCGCCGCCGCTCCAGGCCGCAAGATCGGCGTATTGCACCTCGCCGAAACCAAGCGGCGGCGCGACAAGATCGAGCCGCACCGGCGCCAGAACTCTGCGCGCAAGCCCGTGTGTGGCTTCTTCCATCACCCAAGCGCCCTGCTCGTGATCGACGCTATCGTTGGTCCACACCGCGACGACGCACTTCGCCGCCGCGAGCTGCTTGGCGATCTCGGCGCGCCACGATGTCGACGGCTGAATGCCCTCATCCCACCACACATCGAGGCCCGCATCGCGCAAATGCGTCACGAGCGGGCGCACGCGATCGGCGTCTGACTTTTTGTAAGAGATAAAAACGTCCGCCATGCGCACTCCGTGGTGCGCGGAACTTAGCGGAGCGCCGCGCGGGGCGAACGTGAATTGCGCGTCAGGGATGGCCTCGCTTGGTCGGAGCCAAGCGTGAGAACAAGACTCTCTGCGCGTTGACGGCGCTTCGTGCAAGGCGAAGCGGCCCAATCAGGCGGCAGTACGCACCGGCGTGAACCCCCAGAGCCGCACTAGATAAGCGCAAAATGGGGCCGAGGCAGCGCCCGCAAGCATCATCATGGTCAGATCGCCGCCGCCCCAAGCGCCGCCGGTCGCGAGATCGGCCACTTTGTCGACGATCCAGACCGACGCGGCGCCGTACAGCGGGCTGAGCACAATGCGCTGCAAGCTCGTCGGCGCGAACGCATAGAACAATCCCGTCAACAGCGCCGGGACGACGCCAAACCAATATCCGAAGATGAGGAACATGACGCTGGCGCCCAGGCTCAAGGACGTCGCCTGCATCGCCGATGTATTCTCATCCGTAAGCATCATCGCAAAGAAAAATGCCAACACCCCGAGAGCGCCCAGCGCCGGCCCGAGCCCGGCAAAAGTGAACACGGTAAAAAAGCGCTTCGGCGTTCCGGACTCCGCCATCGCCTCACAGCCCCTTCACGATTTCGTCGGTCATCTTCTTGGCATCCCCGAACAGCATCATGGTGTTGTCGCGGAAGAAGAGTTCGTTTTCGACGCCGGCGTAGCCTGAGCCCATGCCGCGCTTGATGAAGAGCACGGTCTTGGCTTTTTCGACGTCGAGGATCGGCATGCCGAAGATCGGCGATTTCGGATCGGTCTTCGCGGAGGGATTGGTGACGTCATTGGCGCCGATGACGTAGGCGACGTCGGCTTGGCTGAACTCGTTGTTGATGTCTTCGAGTTCGAACACCTCATCGTACGGCACGTTGGCTTCGGCCAAGAGCACGTTCATGTGGCCAGGCATGCGGCCGGCGACGGGGTGAATGGCGTATTTCACCTCGACGCCTTCCTTCTTCAGCATGTCGGCCAATTCGCGCACGCTGTGCTGCGCTTGGGCGACCGCCATGCCGTAACCCGGCACGATGATCACTTTCGAGGCGTTCTTCATGATGAAAGCCGCGTCGTCGGCGCTGCCCTGCTTCACCGGGCGCGTTTCGACGTGGCCTGCAGCCGCGCCGCCATCAGCTGTGCCGAAGCCGCCGAGGATGACGCTGATGAAGCTGCGGTTCATGCCTTTGCACATGATGTAGCTGAGGATCGCGCCCGAGGAGCCCACCAGCGCGCCGGTCACGATGAGCAGACTGTTCGCAAGCGTGAACCCGATGCCGCAAGCGGCCCAACCCGAGTAGGAGTTGAGCATGGAGATCACGACCGGCATGTCCGCGCCGCCGATCGGCAGGATCAGCAGGAAGCCCAGCGCCAGCGACAGCAACACGATCAGCCA
>NZ_DASVYD010000027.1:0-120917 GCF_036392335.1 Vitreimonas sp. | reverse complement strand
ACCAGTTGGCCTTCTTCCTGCGAAGAGAGCGTGCCCTTGGCGCGACCAACAGCGATCGTCAGCGCCGCCAGCGCCGAAAGTTGCGCAGTGAACGCCTTGGTCGAGGCCACGCCGATTTCCGGCCCGGCGAGCGTCGGCAAGCGCGCATCGGATTCACGCCAGATCGTCGACTCTGGCACGTTGACGACGGCGAGCGTCTTCAAGCCTTGTTCTTTGCAATAGCGCAGCGCCGCCAGCGTGTCGGCGGTTTCGCCCGATTGCGACACGAACACCGAAAACGCTTTCTTGCCAAAAGCCGGCTTGCGATAGCGGAATTCCGAAGCGATGTCGGTCTCGACCGAAAGCCCTGCGATCTGCTCCAGCCAATATTCGGCAACACGTCCGGCGTAGTGCGCCGTGCCGCAGCCGATGACGATGGCGCTATCGGCGGCGAGATCGACGCCGTCGAGATCGGGCATTTCCACTTTCTCATCGAACGCATTCACGTAGCGCGCGATGGTGCGGCCGGTGGTTTCCGGCTGCTCGTAGATTTCCTTCTGCATGAAGTGGCGGTGATTGCCTTTTTCGACTGCCGCCACGCCGCCGGAGAACACCGTGACCGGGCGCTCGACGACTTGATCCTTCGCATCAATAATCTTGGTCTTGGCGCGTGAGAGAATGGCGATGTCGCCTTCCTCCAAATAGATCACGCGCGTCGTGAAGGGCGAGACGGCGATCGCGTCGCTGCCCAAGAACATCTCGTTGTCGCCCAAGCCGATCACGAGCGGGCTGCCTTTGCGGGCGCCGATCAGCGTGTCTTCGTGCCCAGCGAACAAGCAGGCGATGGCGAACGCGCCTTCGAGACGGCGTACGGCCGAGATCGTCGCTTGCTCAGGCGAGAGGCCGGTATCGAGGCCGGCGCTGATCAGATGGGCGATGACTTCGGAATCCGTTTCGGATTCGAATTTGCGGCCGGCCTTCATCAGCTCCTCGCGTAGCGCGCGGAAGTTTTCGATGATGCCGTTGTGGACAATGGCGACTTTGTCGGTCGCGTGCGGGTGGGCGTTGTTTTCGGTCGGCGCCCCGTGCGTGGCCCAGCGTGTGTGGCCGATGCCGGACACGCCGGCCAGCGGGTTGCCGTTTAGCTCGGCTTCCAGGTTGCGGATCTTGCCCGCGGCGCGGCGGCGCGCCATGCCCCCGGCCTCCAGAGTGGCGACGCCGGCGGAATCATAGCCCCGGTATTCGAGCCGCTTTAGCGCGTCGACCAAACGGGGCGCGGCCGGTTCGCCGCCAAGGATGCCGATAATGCCGCACATGCGCCGTTAACCTCTGAATCCAACCGTCATCCCGGACGCGCGGAGCGCGATCCGGGACCCAGGGCAAACGCAATGCACATCGTGAGCCGACTGGGTCCCGGCTCTCCCTTCGGTCGGCCGGGATGACGACTTATGCTTTACGCCGCTTCAGGATTTGTCCCAGCGCCCTCATGCACTGGCGGCCATTGATTTGCATCTCAATTAGTCTTTCAACATGCGACGAAACACGGACGGAGTTCCAAAGCATGAGCAGGGCCTATTTCGGGACAGACGGCATCCGCGGCACGGCGAACCGTTATCCCATGACGCCCGAAGTGGCCATGCGCGTGGGCCTGGCCGCCGGCAAGCGCTTCCGCTCGGCCGACGACCGCCGCCACCTCGTCGTGATTGGTAAAGATACGCGCCTTTCGGGCTACATGCTGGAGCCGGCGCTGACGGCGGGTTTCACCGCCGCCGGCATGGATGTGGTGCTGTTTGGCCCGTTGCCGACGCCGGCCGTGGCCATGCTGACGCGCTCGCTGCGGGCGGACCTCGGCGTCATGCTCTCGGCCTCGCACAACAAGTTCGCCGACAATGGCATCAAGCTCTTTGGCCCGGACGGCTACAAGCTCTCGGACGAGGCCGAGATCGAGATCGAGAAGCTGATGGATTCCAAGCTCGACGAGCATTTGGCCGCGCCCGACAAGCTCGGCCGCGCCAAGCGCATTGATGACGCCCAGGCGCGCTACGTCGAGATCGTCAAGGCGACATTCCCGAAGGGGCTGTCGCTCAAAGGTCTCCGCATCGTCATCGATGCCGCCAATGGCGCGGGCTACAAAGTGGCGCCGGTGGCGCTCTACGAATTGGGCGCCGAAGTGATCAAGCTCGGTGTCGATCCGAACGGCTTCAACATCAATGAAGAAGTCGGCTCCACCGACACCCGGGCGCTGAAAGAGGCCGTGCTGCAATATCGCGCCGACATCGGCATCGCGCTCGACGGCGACGCCGACCGCGTGGCGATCGTGGATGAGAAGGGCCATCTCATCGATGGCGATCAGCTGATGGCGCTCATCGCGAAAAGCTGGAAGGCGGCCGGCACGCTCTCCAAGCCTGGCATCGTCGCAACCGTGATGAGCAATCTGGGGCTCGAGCGCTTCCTGGACAGCATGAAGCTGAAGCTTGAGCGGACCAAGGTGGGCGACCGCTACGTCGTCGAAGCCATGCGCGCCAAGGGCTATAACGTTGGTGGCGAGCAGAGCGGTCACATCATTCTGAGTGATTTCTCCACGACGGGCGACGGCCTGCTCGCGGCGCTGCAAGTGCTCGCCGTGATCGTGCAAAGCGGCAAGCCGGCGAGCGAAGTCTGCAAGCTGTTCGAGCCGGCGCCGCAAGTTCTGGAAAATGTGCGCTATGAAAAAGGCGTCGCCGACCCAATGGAAGCCGCCAGCGTGAAGGAAGCGATCAAGGCCGCTGAAGCGCAGCTTGTCGGCAAGGGTCGCTTGCTCGTGCGCAAGAGCGGCACCGAGCCTCTCGTGCGCATCATGGCCGAAGGCGATGATGAAGCGCTGGTGCGCGCGACGGTAGCCGACGTGAAAAGCGCGGTGGTGGCGGCGGCGCGGGCGGCCTAAAGCCCGAGCGCCGCGCACTCCGTTGTCGCGTCACCGGCGTCAAGCGCCGCAATTTGATCCCCCGCATTATCGAGCGCGCGCAGCAGCGGCGCGTCGCGGCGGTAGATATCGTCGGCATAGCCGATCGCGCCCGACGTGTCGCGCGCGGCGGTGAGATAGACAATGTAGATCGGCAGCGGCGTCGGCACCTGGACGGTCTGCGTTTCGCCGATCTCTATCGCGGTTTGTAACGCCTCCAAGCTCCAAGCGGGGTCAGCGAGCACCGCCGCTGCGAGCGTTTCTGGTTCGGAGACGCGGATGCAGCCGTGGCTCAAGGCGCGGTCGGCGCGTGCGAACAGGCCGCGGCTCGGCGTGTCGTGCAGATAAACGGCGTATGGGTTTGGTAGATCGAAGCGCAAGCGCCCCAGCGCGTTGCCGGCGCCGGCCCGTTGGCGTAGCGTGTAGGGGAACGGCCGCGCGCGCCAATCCACCAGCGCCGGATCGACGACTTGGCCGGCCCTGTCGAGCACGTCAAAGCCGTCGGCTTCCGCCGCGCCGGGATCGCGCCGGAAGCGCGGCAGCAATTCGTTGGTCAGAATGCTAGATGGCGGCGTCCAGGTGGGATTGAGCGTGATGCTGTTGATCGCCGCGCCGAAACTGGGCGAAGGCGTTCGGCGCGCGCCGACGATAACAGGATGCACAATCGCGGGCGCGGCGCCATCGCGTAGGCGCAGCTCGAAAAACGGCACAAGCACATCGATGCGTCGCCCCGGCAGTTCGCGCGGAAGCCAGCGCCAACGCTCCAAATTCGCGCGCACCGCGTCGATGCGAGCGTCACGTGCGCGACCGTTTGCGTCCGTGTCGCTGGCGGGAAGCGCCTGGAGCGCCGCCAATTCCGCGATAAGCGCTGAATAATCCGGAGCGGTTGGGAGCAATCCGTTGAGGAGCAGACTTGGACTCACGCCCGCGGCCACCGACGCGCGCAACGCGGCGATGTCCGGCGCCGCTGGACGCGGAAAGCGCCATTCTGGATCAATTTGCGCCGGATCGACAGCGCCCGCGGCGAAATAGGTCGCCAGTCTCGCGAACGTCT
Source organism: Vitreimonas sp. (assembly GCF_036392335.1). Classification (NCBI taxonomy): domain Bacteria; kingdom Pseudomonadati; phylum Pseudomonadota; class Alphaproteobacteria; order Hyphomonadales; family Hyphomonadaceae; genus Vitreimonas; species Vitreimonas sp. Next base: position 116,943 of record NZ_DASVYD010000027.1, on the reverse strand, counting down.
CGTCGGCCAACGCATCGAGCGCGGCGGCGGCGTCGGCATCGCGCGCGGAGGCGCGATCCAACCGATCGAGTTCGGCGAGCGTCGCCAAGTCAGACGCGAACCCTTGCGCGGGCGCCGCGTCGAGCGCTGCGCGCAGTTCAGCCAAGGCAGCGGCGCTCCAGGCGCGCGCCGGACGCTCGATGGCCGGAGAGGGCGTGGTCGGCCCCTCGCCGCCGCGTCCGGCGCAGCCTGCGAAGGCCGCGCACGCCAGCGCCAGGATTACGCCGCGCGCTAGGCCAAGCGATCTAGCCCGACCCATGTTCAGCAGCGCGCTGCTTGGCGGCCACTCATGGGCGTCTTAGGTTCGATGCATGTTGACACGTCGATCAGCGCTCCTGGGTTTAGGCGCGGCTACCTTGGCGGCGACGCCGGGCTTGGCTTCTGCCTCGACATTAGAGCCTCGTGCATTGCGTTTCCGCAATCTCCATACGGGCGAAACTCTGGACGCGGAATATTGGCAAAACGGCGGCTATGCGCCGGACGCGCTCGACGCGATCAACCACGTGCTGCGTGACCATCGGACCAATGAGGCGCGCGCGATGGATGTGCGTCTGCTTGATCTGTTGCACGATTTGTCTCGGCAATTGGAAACGCATGAGCCGTTCCAGGTCATTTCGGGCTACCGTTCGCCACAATCCAATGCCGCGTTGGCGGACGCCAGCAACGGCGTCGCGCGCCGCAGCCTGCACATGGAAGGCATGGCCATCGATATCGCACTGGACAGTGCGAGCCCCGCCGTCATTCGAGACGCTGCGCTGGCGCTCGGTCGCGGCGGCGTCGGCTATTACCCGAGCCCAGGTTTCGTGCATGTCGATGTGGGTCGTGTGCGACGCTGGTGAACTAACCCAGCCGCTTCACCCAAGCCGCCGTACTCGCATCCAGATCAGCGCTCACGGCGCCGCCTTCAAGCGACGGCAGCAGCGCGTTGGCCATTTCCTTGCCCAGCTCGACGCCCCATTGGTCGAACGGGTTGATGCCCGCCAGCACGGCCTGGGCGAAGGTGCGGTGTTCGTAGAAGGCGAGCAGCGCGCCGATGGCTTCGGGCGAAAGTGAGTCGATCGCCATCAAGGTGGAAGCGCGATCGCCGGGGAAGGCGCGGTGTGGCGCGAGGCGATCGGCTTCGGCTTCGCTCATGCCTTTGGCGACCATTTCGGCGCGCGCTTGGGCGGCGCTTTTACCCACCATCAGCGCGCGGGTTTGCGCCAACGCATTGGCGAACACTTTGGCGCGGTGCGAGGCCGGGCCTTCATGGCGGCCGGCATTGACGATGAACTCAACGGGGATTTCACCGACGCCTTGGTGCAGCAATTGGAAAAAGGAATGCTGCGCATTGGTGCCGGCCGCGCCCCAGGTGACGCCACACGCCGAGCGATCAAGGCTCACACCATCTCGCGAAACCCGCTTGCCGTTCGACTCCATTTCGAGCTGCTGCATGTAGGCTGGCATCAGCCGCAGGCGTTCGGAATAGGGGATCAGCGCGTAAGAGCCGTGGCCCAAGGCCTCACGGTTCCACATCTGCACCGCCGCTGACAACGCCGGCAAGTTTTGCGCGAACGGCGCATCGCGGAAATGCGCGTCCATCGCCGCCGCGCCGCTGAGCAGATTCTCGAACGCGCCGTCTTGCAGCGCGATCGCGCACGCAAGGCTGACGCTCGACCACAGCGAATAGCGCCCGCCGACCCAATCCCAGAACGCAAACACGTTCTCCGCCGGCACACCCCAGGCGGCGGCTTTATCCGGCGCGGCAGTCGCCGCCGCCACATGCGCCGGCCCCCAGGCGCGCACGAATTCGGCGTTGGCGAGTGTCTCCTGCGTCGTGAACGTCTTGGAGACGACGATGAGAAGCGTGCGCTTAGGATCGAGCCCGTCGATCGCATCAGCCACGTCGGCGCCGTCCACATTTGCGGCGAAGCGCACATCGATGCCGCTGACACGCAGCGGCTTCAGCGCATCGAGCACAAGGCGCGGGCCGAGGTCGGAGCCGCCAATGCCCAAATGCACGATCGCGTTGATCTGCGGGCGGATGTGTTCGGCGAACGCGGCTATGCGCGCACGCACTTCCATCACCGCCGCCGGCGAATCGGCGCCGCGCAGCGCCCAATGCTTGGCGGCGCGGCCTTCGGTGTTGTTGACGGCTTCGCCCGCGAACAATCTGGCGCGCCAGCCGTCGAAATCCACCGCGTGCGCCAAAGCGCCCAGCGCGTTGAGCGCCCCGCCATCGATGCGTTGCTTCGAAAAGTCCGCGATCAGATGCGGCGCTTGGACGGTGAGTTCGTCCGCCCGCCGCGGATTGGCGGCGAACAGATCAAGCAAGGGCGTTGGCGCGAGCCGCTTGGCTTCAGCTTCCACCTTGGACCAAGCGTCACGCATATCGAGCTCCGCCTCAGACGCGGCCGACGCTGAAATACTTAAAGCCCTTCGCCTTCATTTCCGGCGGGCTGTAGATGTTGCGCAGATCGACGACGATGGGCGTTTTCAGCGCGTCCTTCATGCGGTCGAGATCGAGCGCGCGGAATTGATCCCATTCGGTGATGATCACGACGGCATCGGCGTTTTGCACGCAATCATACGCGCCACTTGCGAATTGTACGTCCTTCAGCATGTGCTTGGCTTCGGTCATGCCTTCAGGGTCGAACGCGCGGATCTTGGCGCCTTCGGCCTGCAGCGTCGGCACGATGTCGAGCGCCGGCGCGTCGCGCATGTCGTCGGTATTCGGCTTGAAGGTGAGGCCGAGCACGGCGATCGTCTTGCCGGCGACGTTGCCGTCGAGCGCGGCGATGATCTTTTGCGCCATCTTCTGCTTGCGCGCGGTGTTCACGCGCACCGTGGTTTCGATCAGTTCGATCGGCGCTTTGTAGTCCCGCGCCGTCTTCATCAGCGCCAGCGTATCCTTCGGGAAGCATGAGCCGCCATAGCCCGGGCCGGCGTTGAGGAATTTGCGGCCGATGCGATTGTCGAGGCCGATGCCCTTGGCGACTTCCTGCACATTGGCGCCGACTTCCTCGCACAGATCGGCGATCTCGTTGATGAAGGTGATCTTCATCGCCAGGAAGCCATTGCCGGCGTACTTGATCAGCTCCGAAGTGCGGCGCTCGGTGAAGATGATCGGCGTTTCGTTCAAGAAGAGCGGGCGATAGAGCTCGGTCATGATGTGCTTGGCGCGCTCATCATTGGCGCCGCCAACGACGACGCGGTCCGGGCGCTTGAAATCGCCGATGGCGGCGCCCTCGCGCAGGAATTCCGGATTGGAGACGACAGCGAACTCGGCGTCTGGCCGCGTCTTCTTGATGATGGCTTCCACTTCGTCGCCCGTGCCAACCGGGACCGTCGATTTGGTGACGACCACGGTATAACCGTTCATCAGGCCGGCGATCTCTTCGGCGGCGGCGTAGACGTAGGAGAGGTCGGCGTGGCCGTCGCCGCGGCGCGAGGGCGTGCCCACGGCGATGAACACCGCGTCGGCGTCGCGGATCGCTTGCTTCGGGTCTGTGGTGAAGAAGAGCCGGCCTTGCTCCACATTGTCCTTCACCAATTCATCGAGGCCCGGTTCGAAGATCGGGATTTCGCCCTTCTGCAGGCGCGCGATCTTGCTTTCGTCCTTGTCGACGCACGTCACGGTGTGGCCGAAATCCGCGAAGCATGCGCCGGAAACCAGGCCCACATAGCCGGTGCCGATCATCGTAACGCGCATGGATCAAATCTCCTGATTATAGGCGCCGACTTCTGCGAAGCGGGCGAGGCGCGGCTTCACTTCATCACGGAAGAGCGCCTTCATATCGTCGTCGCTGGTCATGCTTTCGACCACGACAACCAATTCGGGTTTGTTTGACGAGGCGCGCACCAGCACCCAGGCGCCGTCCTCAAGTGTAACGCGCGCACCGTTCACGGTGTTTACGTCCCGGATCGAACGGCCGAGGATTTTGCCGCCGTCCTTGGCGAGCTGTTGATATTGCGCCACGACCTGATCGACGATGCCGTACTTGGTCTCGTCGTCGCAATGCGGGCTCATCGTCAGCGAGGTGTAGCTCTTCGGCAGCGCCTTGCGCAGATCAGAGAGCTTCTTGCCTTGATTGCGGTCGAGCATCGCCAGAACGGCGGCTGCGGCGACGATGCCGTCGTCATAACCGTGTCCGTAGGGTTGGCGGAAAAAGAAGTGACCGCTCTTCTCGAAGCCGGCGAGCGCGCCGAGTTCGGTGGTGCGGCGTTTGATATAGGAATGGCCCGTTTTCCAATAATCGATCGTGACGCCGTTGGCCTGCAGCACCGGATCGATCGCGTAGAGGCCGGTAGATTTGACGTCGACCACGAAGGTTGAATTCTTGTGCTGTGCGGAGAGATCGCGCGCCAGCATCAAGCCGATCTTATCGGCGAAGATTTCCTCGCCTTCGTCATCGACCACGCCGCAGCGATCGCCGTCGCCGTCGAAGCCGAGCGCCGCATCGGCCCCATGCGTCTTCACCGCATGCGCCATGTCGTGCAGCATTTCGGCGTCTTCGGGATTGGCGTTGTAATTCGGGAAGGTCCAATCGAGCGCGGTGTGCAGGTCGATCACTTCGGCGCCCATGCGCCGCAGCGCCTCCGGCGCGAACGCGCCTGCCGTGCCATTGCCGCAGGCGGCGATCACTTTGATCGGGCGCGAAAGTTTCACACGCGATGCGACGTCGGCGATGTAACGCTCGCGCATGTCTTCGACGCGCTTGTAAGCGCCGCCGGCGCGCGGCTTGAATTTGCCGCCGAGCACGATCTCGCGCAGCGCGCCCATTTCTTCAGGGCCAAAGGTGAGCGGCTTGTTCGCGCCCATCTTCACGCCCGTCCAGCCGTTCTCGTTGTGGCTGGCGGTCACCATCGCCACGCACGGAATGTCGAGCGCGAATTGCGCGTAATAGGCGGTCGGCGACAGCGCGAGGCCGATATCGTTGACCTCCATGCCTGCCTGCATCAGGCCTAGCGTCAGCGCTTGCTTGATCGAGGTTGAGTAGAAGCGAAAATCGTGGCCAACGACGATGCGCGGCGCCACGCCCATCTCGTGGACCAACGTGCCAAGGCCGAGCCCCAACGCTTGGACCCCCAGCAGATTGAGTTCCGGCGGCTTCTCCGCGCCGGGAATACCGAACCACCAGCGCGCGTCATACTCCCGGAAGCCCGTCGGCTTCACGAGCGGTAGGCTCTCAAACTCGGCTGAGTTGGGGCTAAGGCTTGCGCGGGGCGCAGGCAGCATGGGGATTGTCCGTTAAGGCCCGGGGGAAGCGGGCGGTTTGGGCGAAATGAACGAAAAGTGCAATTGCCCGCCACTGCTCAGGAGCTATGCGGCGTCACTCTGACCCGTGTGATTTCCACACCATAGGCCTGATCGTCGGCGCTGCTGACGGCGCGCAAGCCGATACCGTTGACGGCGAATTGCGCCGGCGCCTCAAAGCGCACCGTGCCGGTTTCCGGCGCCAAGGGCTGGGTGACCCAGGTGGCGGGGCCGATGCCCTGGATGCTGACGGCGAGCGCCGAGGCCATGTTTATGGGCAGCGGCCGGTAGCTGATCTCGATGGTGGCGGATTTGTCCTCCAGCAGTGCGGCCTGTTCCGGGGTCAGCAGCAGGCGCACGCCTTGCTCCGCTGGTGTGGGGGCTGGCTGGCCGGCCAATTGGGCGATGCGCAGCGTTTGCGCCTGGCCCCAGAAATCGCGGACCACGGTCATATCTTGCTCAGGGCCCGCCGACGGGGAATTGAACGCCTCGCCTTGGAAAACCAGGGTTCCGTCCGTGAGTTGCGCGACAACCGGCGCCGGCTCGCGCGGCCAGGATTGCGGCTTCAGGCTAACGGCGATCACGAGCGCCGCAACGATCAGCACAAAAGGATAGAAGAGCAGCGGGTGGAAGAGCCAGGAACGCATGAGAGGGGGTGTAGCCTTTGGGCCGCAGCCCTCCAAGCGGGTTCGGCTCTTGACGCGCCGGGGCCGGGCTGAAACCAAGCCGCCATGACCTATCTTGCCTTGCTTCGCCACGGCCAAAGCCAGTGGAACCTCGAAAACCGCTTCACCGGCTGGGTCGATGTGAATTTGACCGCTGAGGGCGAGGCCCAGGCGAAGCGCTCGGGCGCGCTGCTGAAGGCCAGCGGCGTGCCGTTCGATAAGCTCTTCACGTCGGTGCAAACTCGCGCCGTCCGCACCGGTAATCTGGCCGCCGAAGAAGCCGGCCTCGCCTGGCTGCCGGTCGAGCGCAATTGGCGGCTGAACGAGCGCCATTATGGCGCGCTGACCGGGCTCGATAAGGCCGAGACGGCCGCCAAGCACGGCGAGGCGCAGGTTAAGGTCTGGCGCCGCTCCTATGATACGCCGCCGCCGCCGCTCGCGCCGGGCGGGGAATTCGATTTCACCAAGGACCGTCGTTACGCGGGCGTCGCCGATCTACCGGCGACGGAATCCTTGAAGACGACCCTGGAGCGGGTGCTGCCGTATTGGAACGAGGCGATCGCGCCGGATTTGAAGGCCGGCAAGAACCTGATCATCGCCGCGCACGGCAATTCGTTGCGCGCGATCGTGAAGCATTTGTTCGGCGTGCCGGACGACCAGATCGTCGGCGTTGAAATCCCAACCGGCAATCCGCTGCTGATCGAACTCGACGCCAACCTGAAACCCATCGCCGCGCGCTATCTCGACGAAAGCCGCGCCGAAAAGCTGCCGCCGTTTCCGGGATGAGTGATCGCGCGCATATGCAGCGCGCGCTGGAAATTGCCGCGACTGGCGTGGGTCGCACCGGTGAAAACCCGAGCGTGGGCTGCGTTCTGGTGCGCGACGACGTGGTGCTTGGCGAGGCCCGCACCGCCGATGGCGGGCGACCGCATGCGGAAGAGCAGGCGATCGAAGGCGCGGGCGAGGTGCGCGGCGCCACCGCTTACGTCACGCTGGAGCCGTGCGCCAAGCGCAGCAATGGGACAGCGTCATGCACCGATCGGCTGATTGCGGCGGGCATCGCGCGCGTGGTGATCGCGGCGCGTGATCCGCATCCATTTGCGGCGGGTGTCGGGTGTGAACGGCTTCAAGCCGCCGGCGTGCGCGTTGAGTTCGGCGTGTTGGAAGAAGAAGCCCGCGCGCAAAATGCGGACTTCTTCTCCATATGGGATAAACCTTAGTGCGCCTGCCCGCGCATACGGGCCAATTCGGCGTCAATATCACTGTCGCGCTTGTTGCGCTTTGCGTCCGCCCAGAACCAGATCGGCGCGAAAATCAGCCCGAGAATACCTGCGCCGAGGCCGAGCCACATCATCCAGCGGTCGTTTTCGATCTGCTGCGCTGCATCGGCGGTCAGCACCACCGGCTCAGCCGTTTCGGCCGGAAGATATTTGATCTCAGCGGTGTCGATCATGATGTAGTCATCGACGAAAATCTGGTTCGCATAGCTTGAGCTGATGTCCAAATTGTCGTGATGCGGCGCGCCCTCGGCATCGACCCAACCGAGTTCGAGATTGTAGCTGCGAGAGCCGCGCCGACCGCGCTCGATGGTTCCGCCGACGACTGCTGCAGTGAACGTCGCGCCGTTCGCCATGACGCGTTCAATCCGTTGGGAGTCCGTAAAACTGAAATATGCAATCGCCGGGCCCGCAAAAATTGCGATCACCAGCGCCCACTTCAATTGCCAGAGCCATCTTTCCATCTGTGCCTCCCCCGAGAATGGAGGGACGCTATCAGAAGTTGCGCCACGGGCAACGCCAAGTTTGCAAACCTTACGAGCGAATGCCCACGATCAGCGGGTCGCCTTCTTTCATCAGGCCGTCGAAATATTCGATCGTACGCGCCAGACCCTCGCGCAGCTGAATTTTCGGCTCCCAGCCCAGCAATTCCTTGGCTTTGGCGATATTCGGCTGGCGTTGCTTCGGATCGTCGCTTGGAAGCGGCAGGAACGATATTTTCGATTTCGAGCCGGTGAGGTCGATCACGGCTTCGGCCAATTGGCGGATCGTGAATTCGTTCGGGTTGCCGATATTGAGCGGGCCGGTGAGGTCGCCGGGGGCGTCCATGAACGCGATGAACACGTCGATCAGATCGTCCACGTAGCAGAACGAGCGCGTTTGCTCGCCGTCGCCATAGAGCGTGATGTCTTCGCCCTTAAGGGCCTGGATGATGAAGTTTGAAACAACGCGCCCGTCATTGGGGTGCATGCGCGGGCCATAGGTGTTGAAGATGCGCGCGACGCGGATTTCCAATTTGTGCTGGCGATAATAGTCGAAGAACAGCGTCTCAGCGCAGCGTTTGCCTTCATCATAGCACGAGCGCACGCCGATCGGGTTGACGCGGCCCCAATATTCTTCCGGCTGCGGATGCACGTCCGGGTCGCCATACACTTCCGAGGTCGACGCTTGGAAAATGCGGGCGCGCAGACGCTTGGCCAGGCCCAGCATATTGATGGCGCCATGCACGCTCGTCTTCGTCGTCTGCACGGGATCGTGCTGGTAATGGATCGGCGAGGCCGGGCAGGCCAGATTGTAGATCTGGTCGACTTCGACATAGAGCGGGAACGTCACGTCGTGGCGCATGAACTCGAAATTCGGCGCGTCCAGAAGGTGGGCGACATTGCGCTTGCGGCCCGTGAACAGATTGTCAGCGCAGATCACGTCGTCGCCGCGCGCCACCAGCCGGTCGCACAAATGAGAGCCAAGAAAGCCGGACCCGCCGGTGACCAGAATGCGTCGTTCAAACATGGCGCGTTTCTTATGGAGGTTTTGCGGAAGCGTCCACACTTCGGACCGCCGGCTTCCAGCCGGCATGCTGTTTCAACCTGCAGATGGCCTAATCGTTGAAACGAAGATGCCGGCTGGAAGCCGGCGGTCCGATTATTCCGCTGCGATCGCGGTTTGCTTGGCCAGTTTGTCAAAGGCGACGAGGTCGCGGACGAGGTCTTCGAGTTGGTCGAAGGGCACCATGTTGGGGCCGTCGCTGGGGGCGTTGTCCGGATCGGGGTGGGCTTCGAGGAAGACCGCCGCCACGCCGATCGCCACCGCCGCGCGGGCTAGGATCGGCACGAATTGGCGCTCACCGCCGCTGGTGTCGCCGCGCCCGCCCGGCTGTTGCACCGAATGGGTTGCGTCAAACACGACCGGCGCGCCGAAGCTCTTCATGATCGGGATCGCGCGCATGTCGGAGACGAGCGTGTTGTAGCCGAACGAGGCGCCGCGCTCGCAGGCCATCACGTTGGGATTGCCGCTGCCCGTGATCTTGGCGATCACGTTCTTCATGTCCCAGGGGGCCAGGAACTGGCCCTTCTTGACGTTGATCGGCTTGCCGGTCTCGGCGGCGGCGACGAGCAAATCGGTCTGTCGGCAAAGGAAGGCTGGGATTTGCAGCACATCGACGACTTCGGCGACTTCCGCGCATTGCTCGGGCAAGTGGACGTCGGTGATCACTGGCACGCCGAGCTTGGTGCGGATTTCTTCAAAGATCGGCGCCGAGGCTTCAAAGCCCGCGCCGCGCTTGGTGCCGAGGCTGGAGCGGTTGGCCTTGTCGAAGCTGGTTTTATAGATGAACCCAGCGCCGGCGCGCTTGAACACGCCGCGCAGAAATTCCGCCGTCTCCAAGGCGTGCGCCCGGCTTTCGAGCTGGCACGGGCCGCAGATGAACGTCAGCGGCAGGGCGTTGCCGATCTCAAGCGGGGTGCTTTCCACGCGCGGTATGCGGATCACGGAGGCGGGGTTCATTTTTGTCCTATCCTGGTTCCCCACCAAATAGGCCGACCGAGGCTTCCCCTCAACCGGCCCGATGCGCTGGGCGACGGTGAACTCTCCGTCATTTGGGCGGGCTTGGCGATTAGAAAGCCCCAATGCGGGCGATTGGGGTTTTCGATCTAGCCGACGCTGTTAGCCGGCGACCGTGATTGGGCAGGGAAGTTCTTCAGACGCCGCTTGGGCTTCGAGCCATTCCCTTAAGCGAAGGGCGTCAGGGTTGGCGGCCCGGCCCGTGGGCCAAGCGAGCCAGTAGGCCATATCGTCCCGTACGGCGAGGTCGAACGGCGCGACGAGGCGGCCCGCGCGCAATTCGTCCACCGCCAGCCATTGCCGGCCAAGCGCTACGCCATTTCCAGCAAGCGCCGCGCGCAACAGGAGCGGCGCATCGTCAAACTTCGGGCCGCGCGTCGGCTCCGGCCAATCGAGCCCGGCGGCTCGAAACCAGCGCGCCCATGGCGTCCACGGATTGAGCAGCATGGTCGCACGCTTCAGATCGCTAGGCGCGCGCAACTCAAGCTGATCGCGATACTCCGGCGTACACACCGGCGTCAGCGCTTCATCGAACAGCTTCACTGCGTTCAAACCCGGCCAACCACCGCCGCCGAGACGAATGCCCAGATCAATGCCCTCTCGTCGGTAATCATTGAGCGCTTCGGAGACACGCAGCTCAATGTCGAGATCGGGATGCTCGGCGCGGAATTGTGCGAGCCGCGCGAACAACCAGGTGGAGCCCATGCTCGGCACCGAGGTGATGACGATATGGCGCTTAGCTCTTGTCGTTGCCGTCTTTGGCGGCGCGAAGGCTTGCTCTAGCAGCGACAGGCCCTGGCGCACTTGCGCTTCGAGTTTTTGGCCGGCTTCGGTCAATTGCATCGAATTGCCGACGCGCTTGAAGAGCGGCACGCCCAAGCGCTCTTCCAATTCGCGAATGCGATGGCTCACCGCGCCATGCGTGAGGCCGAGCTCTTCAGCCGCCTTGGAATAGGATTTGTGCCGACCCGCGGCGACGAAGGCGCGCAGCGTCTGCAGCGAGGGCAAATGGCTCATGGGGCGCGCCGCTGAGGATGTGAAAACCGCTCACACCCAAGTCGTCAATCGCTCGTTCGCGATCAAGGGGTCGGCTTCCCATTTCCTGGTTGTAGCCGGCGATCCTCCCCCAAAAACAGCCGGCATTAAACTTTCAGGAGAGTATCCAATGCGTGGCCACCCTTATCTCGACATCCTCGAAACCGGCACGCCGTTCGCTGTAAAGGCCGCTTCGCTTGCGGTGGCCGCGATCCTGTTTCTCGTTGTCGCGTTGCCGGTTTTGGCCGTCGGCGCGGCGGTCGTGGCGTGATCTCATCTCGTCCGTTACGACCAAAGGCGGGGCCGCCGTCCGCCCCCTAGCCCTGACCGCGGCGGTCCCGCCTCTTATTTTTGAGATACGCGCAGCAAATGATCCTGCAAACGACGTGAGAGCGTCTGCAGATTGAAACGCTCAAGCGCCAGCGCGCGGCCGGCTTCGCCCATGCGCCGCGTGGCTTCGGGATCATCGAGCATGCGGCCGATGCGGTCGGCCAGCGCCGCGTCGTCGCGCTCGTCGACGAGATAGCCGGTCTTTCCGTCCTCGACGCATTCGGGAATGCCGGCGTGTTTGGTGGCGGCCAGCGCGCAGCCGGAGAGCATGGCTTCCACGCAGACCAGCGGCAGGCCCTCGGCGTCGCCCGAACGCGCGCGTTCAGACGGCACGCACACGATCGTGCTTTCGGCGAAATGCTTCGGCATCTCGTCCGCCGGAATCCAGCCGGGCAGTTCCACCTTCACGTTCGCGGCTTCGAGCTGCTGCAGCAGCGGCGCTTTGAGTTCGCCGTCGCCGAGCAAACGCACGCGCCAATTCTGCAAACGTGGCCCCAACCGCGCGAGCGCCCGGATCAGCGTGCCAATGCCCTTTTTCTCGGTCCAGCGGCCAGCAAAGAGGAGGATGTTTTGCTTTTCGCCGGGGGAGAAGCGGTCGGGGTCGGCGGCGTTGTAGTGCACGACCATTTTGTCTTGCGGCGCGCCCTTGGCGGCGAGTTCGCGGCGGATGAAGTCCGAGCACGGCAGGATGAGAGAAGCTTCACGCCAGAGCGCTGCGCGGCGGCGATTATAGACGCGGACGAAATTGTCGGCCGTGTTCTGCGTCTTGGTGGCGTCGCCGCCATAATAGGTGACGACGAGCGGCAGATTGAGCGCCCGCGCCAGCGGCAGCGCATAGGCGCCGGATTTGCCGAAGTGCGCGTGAATGGCGATCGGCTTTTCCGTCAACAGTCGCGCCTTCAGTTTTTCCGACACCCAGCCGAATTGCTTGAAGCCGGCCTCGCCGCCAAAGCCATGCAGGGCCCCCAGCTCCAGCGCGCGCACGCCGTCGGGCGCGGGCCCGCGCCGATCGTGGCCGATGAAGAGCGGCGAGAGCTGGTCGAACGCGCGGTAAGAGCGGTGGATGAAGCTCTCCGACGGCGTGAACATCTTGTCCGAGTACGCCAGGATAGTCGCAGCCATCAGCGCGTGCGTCCGATAATGGGGCGCACCAGAGCGCCGGCCCGAAGGGGGCTCCCTGTAGCCCCGGCGCTGGCGATCGGCAATCCGGGCGCCTGCCATGCGGTGACAAACCGGGGCCAGCCGCTAGAAGGACGGCAATGACCGACATCATCAAGCCGGACGCGGCGGTCGCCGCGGGCCAGGAAACCATCCGCATAGAAGCCAGGGCGCTGGAAACACTGGCGCAGGCCTTGGCCGCCGATTTGAAGGAGCCCTTCGTGCACGCGGCGCGCTTGCTGGCGGGCGCGAAGGGGCGGGTGATCGTCTCGGGCATGGGCAAGTCGGGCCACATCGCGCGCAAGATCGCCGCGACCCTGGCCTCCACAGGCACGCCGGCCCAATTCGTCCACCCCGCCGAAGCCAGCCACGGCGATCTCGGCATGATCGTGGAGCAAGATTGCGTGCTGGCCATTTCGCGCTCGGGCGAGACGGCGGAATTGTCGGACCTGCTCTATCATTGCCGCCGCATCGCAGTGCCCGTGATCGGCATGACGTTTAAGCCGAACTCGTCGCTGGCGCGCGCGTCGACGGCGGCGCTGATTTTGCCCGATTGCGGCGAGGCTAGCGAAGAAGCGCCGGCGCCGACGACGTCGACGACGATGTGCTTGGCGCTGGGCGATGCGCTGTCGGTGGCGTTGTTGAAAGCGCGTGGCTTCACCGCCGACCATTTCGGCGCGATCCATCCGGGCGGGAAGCTGGGCGCGGCGTTGAAGCGCGTGCGCGACGTGATGCGCGTGGGCGGCGACGATCCGCTCATCTCGCCGGAAACCAGCGTGCCGAAAGCGCTCGAAGCGATGAGCGTTGGCGGCATAGGCGCCGCGGGTGTGATCGAGAACGGCAAGTTGATTGGGATTATCACGGACGGTGATGTGCGCCGCCGCTTGTCGCCGGAGATGTTTGGGAAGACCGCGCGCGATCTGATGACGGCGAACCCGAAGACGATCGCGCCGGACGCGCCGCTGGCGGATGCAATTGCGATCATGAATTCGAAGCGGATTAATCTGCTGTTCGCGCTGGAAGACGGCAAGCCGGTGGGCGTGGTGCATATGCACGATTTATTGGCGGCTGGGGTTCGCTAGTTGTGGGACATAATACTCCCTCATTCCGGGGCATCGCGCAGCGATGAACCCGGAACCCAGGGCAAGCGACGTGCCGGCGCCCTGGGTTCCGGATCGCGCTCCGCGCGTCCGCAATGACGGAATAGGGGGGTAGGTCAGATGAAACATTTCGCGACGATCGCTTTGGCTGCGGCTTTGTTTGCGGCGCCTGCGCATGCGCAAACTCACCCGGGTTTTTCGCCCGCCGTTGAAAGCTCCATCCAATCCGTGCTGCCGCGCATGGTCACGTGGCGGCGCGACTTTCACCAGAATCCGGAGCTCTCTTATGAAGAGGTCCGCACGGCGCGCATCGTGGCGGCGCACTTGCGTTCGCTGCGCATGGACGTGCGCACCGGCGTTGCGCAGACAGGCGTTGTTGGCGTGCTGCGCGGTGGGCGGCCAGGGCCGGTGATCGCGTTGCGTGCGGACATGGACGCGCTGCCAGTCACCGAGGAAGGCGATCTGCCGTTCCGGTCGCGGGCGCGCGGGCATTATAATGGCCAAGAGGTCGGCATCATGCATGCGTGCGGGCACGACACGCATGTGGCGATCCTGATGGCGGCGGCGAGCGTGCTTGCGGCGCGACGCGAAGAGATTGCCGGCACGATCATCTTCGTGTTCCAGCCGTCTGAAGAGGGCGCGCCTCCAGGCGGGCTGGGCGGCGCGCGGCGCATGCTGGCGGAAAATGTGTTCGGCGATTTGCGGCCGGAAGCGATTTACGGGCTGCACGCTTGGCCCTCCGACAGCGGCACGATCACGATGATCCCAGGCCCGATGATGGCCGGCTCCGATCGCCTCGACATCACCATTACGGGTAGCCAAACCCATGGCGCCCAGCCGCATGCTGGCATTGATCCGATCGTGGTGTCGTCGCAGATCATCAATGCGCTGCAGACGGTGCCGTCGCGGCAGATGGATGCGGTGCGCTCGCCGGTAATCGTCACGATCGGCATGATCCAGGGCGGCGTGCGCTACAACATCATCCCGCAGACCGTGCAGATGCAGGGCACGATCCGTTATCTGAACCCGGAAACGCGCGAGGATCTTTATGCGCGCATTCGCCGGACCATCGCTGAAACCGCCGCTGCTTCTGGCGCGACGGCTGAAGTCACCATTACCGAAAATGCGATCCCCACCGTCAATCCGCCGGACCTGCTCGCGCGCGCACGCAGCGCAGCGGTCGGCGCGCTTGGCGAAGACAATGTGCGCAGCGGTTATCCTGTGATGCCGGCGGAGGATTTCGCCTATTTCCAGCAGGCTGTGCCGGGCGTGTTCTTCTTCTACGGCGTCAATGCGCCCGGTGTGGCCCAGGCGGACGCGGCTCCCAACCACAACCCTCGCTTCTTCGTGCACGAACCAGCGATGGAAACAGGGTTGCGGGCGATGCTCGCGATCGCGCTGGATCGCGTCGGTGCGCCTGCGAATGAGTGAACCGGAGGCCCAAAAGGCGAAAACGCCTTATTTGACGGTGTTTTGCTTCTGTGCTTACCTGAAGTTGTAGTGTCCTGGGGGCTGACCTCGCGGCGCGCATTTGTTTGCGAGAGCGGGGAGGCTGCTCGTGAGCGCTTTTGGTAATGTTGGTCTGGGCGAAATCAGTGCGCTCATCCTGGCGGTCGGCGCGTTTGGCGCGGCGGCTTACGGCATTGTCGAAGCATTCGGTAAAGCGTCCGCATCTTCACATTGGAAAATCATCGACGAGGCCTCGGGGCAAATCGCGCCCAAGCCGCGCGTGGCGACGTTGTGGACGCGCTTCCGCGGCTTACCTTATGTCGGCTTCTCGGCGGTGCAGGATTTCATGCATGTCTTCGCACCGGCGCTGAAGGCGGCGTACGGGCTCGACTATCAGAAGATCGTTCTCGGCCAGTATCGCAATGGGCGAGGCTCGGGCGATGCCCCAGGGACGATACGGCAAGGCGTGCGCATGGGCTTGGCGCTGCTGTCGCCGACTGAGCTCAGCGACATGATTGCACAGACGTGGGGGCTGTCGCGCGAGTCCTCGACGGCGCTGGCGGAGGCGATTTCCGCGCGCAATGCGGCGCTTGCGGAGTCGGCGGAACCGGTTTCGGATGCGCGCACCGAGGGGCTGATGGCGTCTTTTGTCACGGCGCTCGACGCGCGCCTCGACGCGGCCTTCTCGCTGGCGGAAGAGCGCTATCTCTCCGCCGCGCGGACGTGGGCGGCGGTGACGTCGGTCGTGCTCGTCTTGGCTTTGAATTACATTGCGCTTTATTCGAAGACGGGCGATGGCGCTGGTGAGCCGGCGTTGCCTTGGGAAGTGGCGCTGTTCATCGGCGTGGTGGCTGTGCCGCTGGCGCCGATCAGCAAGGATTTGGCCAAGGCGATCTCTGAAGCTGTCGGCGCGTTTCGTTCGTTCAAACTGAGCCGCTAAATGGCGCCGGCGCGCTATCTCCTCTCGCTACGCCGAGACGAGGTCGGCGGACCGGTGACATCGCCGATTCTCTATGCCGTGGGCGGCGATCCCGGCGCGCCCACCAACGGCGTCGACAAGTTCGACGCGCAACTCAGATCCGGCCAATTGCAGCGTCAGGATGTCGAGTTCAACAATCCAATCCTGCGTTACGGGCGCGTTCTGTTCATCGCCCACGGCTTCAACACCTCGCGGTCGCGCGGCATGTGGTCGGGCGAGGAATTGGGGCGACAGGATTTGAACTATGAGTGTGTTGTCGCCTGCCTTTGGCCCGGCGACTCGCATATCGGCGGCGCCATCTATCCGTTCGTGCTCGGTGATGCGCGCGACGCTGGCGACAGGCTGGCCACGTTTCTCGCGCGGCTTAGCATGCGCGCCGACATCGATTTCGTGACGCACAGTTTCGGCGTCCGTGTCGTGTTGCAGGCGGTGCGCCGCTTGATTGACGCTCAGCCGGAGCGGCGCTTGGGACAGGCGGTGTTCATGGGCTCCGCCGCCGACGAATCCATTTTGGAATGGCGCGAATACAAGAAGGGTCTGGAGGCGTTCGCGCGCGTGCTCGTTCTCTCGTCGACTGAAGACAGCACTTTGAAAGATCTCTATCCGAAAGGCGATTGGGTGGAGGATCAATTCTATCGTTCGGAGCGTGGCCGACATCGTGCGCTCGGACGGTACGGGCCGCTACGCGCGCCGGACAGCGTGCTCAATCCGAAGCTGGAGCATGTGGAGATTGATCGCCGGTACGAGCAAGATCACAATAATTACATGCCGTGGCCCTGGGACAAGGGACTCGCCACCGGTGGTTGGGAGCCGAAACGCGTTCGCGTCCGCACCGCGCTCGAAGAAAGGTCGCGGAATAAAGCGCTTAGCGATCCGGCGATGCTTACGCCGCCGGATCGGTTCGGCGACATCCCGCAAAATTAGGCGTTGCACTCGATCGCGTCGGTGCGCCTGCGAACGAGTGACTGATCTCAACCTTTGCTTGACTTGTTCCGGCGCCTCACGCCCAATAGGGACGGACTATCGGTCGTGACGCCGACCGTGCGCGCGCGCACGGCTTTCGTACTTCCACTTGTCCCAGCCGTCCTCGCTCGTGAGGCGGTGCGCTAAAACTGGGAGGGCCGTATGCCCGCTGGCGTCGTAAAGTGGTTCAACATGACCAAGGGCTTCGGTTTCATCGCCCCGGAAGGCGGCGGTCCCGACGTGTTCGTGCACGTCAGCGCGGTCGAGCGCTCGGGCCTCAACGGCCTGCGCGAAGGCCAAGCGGTGACGTTCGATGTTGAGAACGATCCGCGCAAGAACAAGCCCTCGGCGGTGAACATCAAGGCGGTATAGCGCCTCTACGAATTGACTTTCTGTCGCCGTGCGGTTTCTACCCGCGCGGCGATATTGCTTTTCAGGACCCCTCCAATGAATGCTCCGTTCCGCCTCTATGGCGCTGAGCTTTCGCCATACTCGGTGAAGGTTCGTTCCTATCTGCGCTTTAAGGGCGTCGACTTCGACTGGCTACCGCGCACCAATGCGCGCCAAGAGGAATTCGCGCGCTATTCCAAGCTGCCGTTGATCCCGCTCCTGGTCGATGCGGACGAAAATGTGCTGCAGGATTCCACCCCGATCATTGAGACGCTCGATGCGCAATTCGCCGAGCCCTCCATCACGCCGGACGATCCAGCGCTCGGTTTCATCTCGGCATTGCTCGAAGATTATGCGGACGAATGGCTCAACAAGGCGATGTTCCACTATCGCTGGACCTATCCGGAAGATCAGCAGAGCGCCGCGCGCCGCATCGTCTCGATGATCTTCGATGGGGCCGAAGCGCCGGAAGGTCTCGAAGAGAATGTGCGTACGCGCATGGTGAGCCGGCTCTATCATGTGGGCTCGTCGGCCGAGACCGCGCCATTGATCGAAGGTTCGTTCACACGGCTGCTGGCGCTGCTGGAGCGCCTGTTGGCGGGTCGCCCATACTTGTTCGGCGGTCGTCCGTGTCTCGCGGATTTCGGTCTTGCCGGCCAACTTGCCCAGCTGAATTCGGACCCCACCCCGGGCGCGTTGATCAAAGCGCAGGCGCCGAACGTCTCGCGTTGGCTTGAGCGTATGGACAACCCGAAGGTCGAAGGTGACTTCCTCTCGCTCGACGCCCTCCGTGAAGACCTAGCCGCACTGCTGCGTGACGAGGTCGCTGGGGCCTATCTCCTGTGGATGGAAGCCAATGCGCGCGCCGTTGCGGACGATGCGCCAGGCGTGAGCATCGAGATCGCGGGCCATGCCTTTACGCAGAAGCCGCAGCGTTATGCGGCCAAGGCGTTCACGGAGCTGAAGCGTAAGCGCGCCGCGCATTACGATTCGGCCGCGCTGACGGCGCTGTTGGAGGAGACCGGCTGCGAACCGTTCCTTTCATCGCCGCCGATGGAATCCTCTGGCGCGGATGAAGAAGAGGGTGATGACGCAGGCGATGACGCCGAAGACTAGATGTCAGGTCACGCACGCGGCGCGGAAATCGTAAGGCGTCTCGGATGCACAATCGGGCCAAACGTCGGCCTCGCGCCAGTAACGCGCGAGGCCGATGCGTTTGCAGAGCTCGGCGAACCCCGGATCCATCCGCAGCGGCTTGGTCTGGTCGATGAAAAGCAGCGCGCTTTCGTAACCGATGTGTGGCCGGGCGGCCTCCAGCGCGCCGGCACGCCAGGCGTCCACATTGTCGAGCGCCTCGCCGAAGATGGCGAGCGCCGGCCCCGTGAAACCCAGTACGGAGAGCGCGACCGCAAGATCGAGAGCTGAGGCGGGCTCTGCTTCGGCCATCGCCGCGAAATCCTGGCCGAGCTGCAGGAACGCCTCGGGTGAGGGGGCCATCATCAAGTGCTGCATTCGCTCGCCGGCCTTGTAGGAGGCGGAATCGGCCAAACCGGGCACAAGCCGGACGCCGTCGGCGCGCAGTGCGCTGGCGGCGGCGAAATCGCCATCGAGCGCCGCTGTGTTCAAGCGCATGAACCAAACGAACACATTGTCGGGATAGCGCCTGGCGGCGTCTTCCAGGATTGCCCTGCCCGCAGCTTTGTCGCGGCGCGCCCACACATTATAGCCGTGAAACGCCGCGAACATCGGGTCGAGCGGATCAAGCTCGTAAGCGCGTGCTTGTTGCGCATAACCATCTTCAACCCGCCCGGTCGCCACCAGGAATTGCCCATGGCGGAAGAGCAGCAGGGGGTGGTTGGGCTCCACCTCTAGCGCACGCTCGATCAATGCTTCGCGCTCACGCCAGCGGCCGAGATATTCGCCCTCAAGCGCCGCCAAAACGGCGTACGCCTCCCCCATGCTCGGATCCACGCCAAGGGCGCGCTCCGCGGCTTCGCGCGCTTCCTCCACCAATTTGGCGCGATCGGCGCGGGTGAGGCGAAGCACTTCCAGCTTTGCCGTCGCCAGCGCCGCCCAAGCGCGGGCGAAATCGGGAGCTTCGCGGACGATCTTGTCGAGTGCTGCGGCCGCACTCTGGACGCAGACGACCGCGCCGGTGCGAATGAATTCGCGCGCCTCAAAATAGGCGTCCGACAATGCCGCCGTCAGTTTCGGCGCCCGCGCGCGGCGCGCTTCGCCAAGCGTCACCTCCAACGCCTTCGCCACTTCCCCCGCGATTTCTTCCTCAAGTGCAAACGCATCGACGATGTCGCGCTCATAGCGCTCAGACCAGAGAACGACGCCACTCTCAGCCTCAGCGAGGTGCGCCGCCACGCGGATGCGATCCTCCAAGCGTCGCACCGAGCCATCGAGGATATGCGTGGCGTTCAATGCTTTCGCGGCACGGGGTTTGTCGCGGCCACGAAACGCAAAGCTCGACGTTGACCCGATCACTTTGAGGCCAGGCATGCGCGAGACCGCGTAGAGGATCTCCTCCGAGACGCCATCCGAGAAGGTGCGCGTCGCTCGATCACGCGCGGGCGAGTCGAACGCGAGCACCGCGAGCACCGGCTTTGCCGCCACGCGCGCGGTTGTCACCTCGCCGCTGGGCGTGAATGCAAACACCGGAAGGGTGGTGCGCATCTTCGCGAGCTTGATGCGGCCGCGCGGCGCGAACTTGTCCGCCAATTCAGGCGCCACGTTGTCGCGTACGATGGCCGAGATGAGGATTGCGCCTGCGATCGCTTCCGCCTGGAGGCGTGCAGCCACGTTCACGCCGTGGCCGAGCAGATCGCCATCGTCCGTCTGGGTGACTTCCGCCATGTGGACGCCAAAACGCAGTCTCGCGTCGCGCTCCCGCTCGCAGAGGCGAATCGAGGCGACGAGCGCATCGCTGGCGCTGGCGAATTCGAGCATCAGCCCGTCGCCCGCCGTGTTGAAAATTCGCCCGCCGTGGCTATCGGCCACCGCCCCAGCAAGTTCGCGCACGCGCTCGACATGGGCCAGCGCGGCGGCGGCGTCGCGTTCCGTCAGCGCGGAATAGCCTGCGATATCGATGGAAACGATCGCGGCGAGCTTGCGGGGGGCGTCAGGCATCGCGCGCTGATTGTAGCACGTTTATACCCGGGCTCCGCAAAAGCAAAACCGCGTGAGCGGGCGCAAAAATGGCGCGCATCTGGGGGAATGCGCGCCATCGTGATTTCAAGGAATTAGGGCCTGCCGCGCGGCATTCGGGGGGAGGGGGAATTTCGCCGCGCGGCAGGTGGAAGCGGGATTTAGGCCGCTTCTGTCTCGTCATTGGCCGCCGCCTCGACCACTTTGGCCTTCGGCTTTTGCGCGACCGTATTGTTGATCTCGATCTTGCGCGGCTTCAGGATTTCCGGAAGTTCACGCACGAGATCGATCGTCAGCAACCCATTCTCAAGCTTGGCGCCGCCGACGCGGACGTGATCGGCGAGACCGAAGCGGCGTTCAAAGCTGCGCTCGGCGATGCCGCGATGTAGGAAATTGCGCTGCGTCTCGGGCTGCTTGCGCTGGCCGGTCACGATTAGCGAATTCTGTTTGAACTCGATGGTGAGATCATCTTGGCCAAAGCCGGCCACCGCAAGCTCGATGCGGAACTGATCGTCGCCAATCTGCTCAATGTTGAACGGAGGATAGCCCGGCGCAGCGTCGAGGCGCGCAGCCTGGTCCATCAAGTTCGCGATGCGGTCAAATCCGACCAGCGTGCGATAGAGCGGATTGAGTTCGTTCGTAGCCATTTGATTGTCCTTTCAAAGCGACATTCACGCTCCCGAGGGAGCCTGGGTTGGGCGGTATGAATTCCATCCCCGAAGGCGACGTTCATCCCGCGTGTGACCTCTGCAGAGCGCCACATGAAGCCAGATGGGGAGGCGAAATCCGGGTTCAAGCCCCTTTGGTTTGACATTGTTAGGGGTTGACCGTTAGCGCTCGCCCCCATGACGAATTGGACACGCCGCCAAGCGCTTTTCGCCACTGCCGCTCTGGGCCTCGCCGGGTGCGGGGAGGAAACGCCGCGTCTGGGCCAACAAGATTTCGCGCCGGAAGGGTCTTTGGCTTGGGCGATCGACGGCGCCTGGCGGCTCGAGCCCGAACGCGATGAATGGCGCCATCCTTTGCAGACGCTGCAATTCTGGGGGCTCGCGCCTGGGCAAACCGTGCTGGAGATATTGCCGGGCCGTGGTTGGTACACCGCGATCCTGGCGCCCTATCTTGCGCGCAACGAGGGTCGTTTGATCGCGGCGAGTTTTGATCCGGCGTCGCGCTCGCTGGCGCAACGCGAAACGCTCGCGGCGTGGGAAGCGCGGTTTGCCTCGGATCCCGCGCTCTATGGTGACATCGAACGCACAATTGTTGGTCGCGGCGCCTTGGCGCCTGCCGGCAGCGTCGATCTCGCGATCCTGGCGAACAATGTGCACACGCTGATGGCGGAGGGCGTGGCCGAACAAGTGTTCCGTCAAACGCTCGCGGCCTTGAAGCCGGGCGGCGCGTTTGGCGTGGAGCAGCATCGCGCTGCATCGACTGGCCTGCAGGACCCGCTGGCTGGGACCGGCTATGTGCAAGAGGCCTACGTCAAAGCGCTTGCGCAGGAGGCCGGTTTCGAGTTCGTCGCCGCCAGCGATGTGAACGCCAATCCGCGCGACACACGCGATCACCCCTTTGGCGTTTGGACGCTGCCTCCGACCCTCCGGAGTTCACCGCTCGGCGCGCCCGATGATCCGGGCTTCAATTCCGCCCCTTACGCTACGATTGGCGAGAGTGATCGCATGACGCTTCGTTTCCGTAAGCCCAATGGCGCCGGCGCCACAGCACCGATCCCGGCGCCCTAAAAGCGAGGTTGACGCCGCCGTCACCCTTGCGGGAGGCCGCGCCCTAGTGTGTAAGGGGGATCGAGGCTTTTCAGTCCGGAGGAAACACATGACGTTCGATGACATCTATGGTCGTTTTTCCAGCGCCAGCGCCACGGTTGCGGGCAAGAAGGTGAAGTTCGATTTCGGCGACGCCGGCAAGATCTTCCTCGATGGCGTCGGCGGTTCGGTGTCGAAGGACGACGCCGCGGCTGACACGACCATCAAAGTGAAACTCGAAGACTTCGTCTCGATGGCTGAAGGCAAGCTCGACCCGACGGCGGCTTTCATGCAAGGCAAGTTGAAGGTAGAAGGTGACATGGGCGTCGCCATGCAGCTGCAAAGCGTGATGGCGAAGCTGCGCGGCTAACATAGGCAGACGAGAGTCGATGGCGTTCGTTCGCGTCCCAGGTAACGATATCCCCGAGGGCGCGGAGGAGCATTGGCTCGAGGGCCGCGGCGGCGTGAAGGTGCGCGTCATGACGGCGCCCGCTACGCGTAGCCCGGTCCGCGGCTCGGTCATCGTCGCGCCCGGCCGCACGGAATTTATCGAAAAGTATTTCGAGGTGATCCGCGAGCTTCAGGCTCGCGGATTTGCCGTTTTTTGCATCGACTGGCGCGGCCAGGGCCTCTCAGGCCGCGAGGTGGAGAATAGCCAAAAAGGCCATTTCGTCAGTTTTGACGATCCGGTGAACGATCTCTCCACAGCACTGAAGTTGCTCGCCGGCAAGCTGCCGCGCCCGCATATCGGGCTCGCGCATTCAATGGGTGGGGCCATCCTGTTGCGCGCGCTGTTGACGCGCCGCATCGAGCTCGACGCTGCGGTGTTTTCCGCACCGATGTGGGGGATCGCGGGCCTGACCGACCTCGCCAAGAAATACGTGCGCTTCATGGTGGCGCTGGGCGTGGGTTCAATGTTTGCGCCGAGCGTCGAGAAGAAGTGGAAGCGCGAGAATTTCAAAAAGAATCCGGTCACGCACGACAAGGAACGGCACGCCCGCTGCCAGGGTCTTATCACCGAGGAGCCGCGTTTGGCGCTCGCTGGTCCCACAATCGGTTGGGTGGCCGCGGCGGCCGACGTCACGGAATCGTTCCAGCAGCCCGGCGCGCTTGCGCATGTGCGCATTCCGATCTTGATCGCCACAGCCGGCGAAGAGCAATTGGTCGACAACGCGAGCCATCCGATCGTGGCGAATGCTCTGCCGCAGGCGCGCCACATCACCATCGCGGGCGCCAAGCATGAAATCCTGATGGAGCGCGATGAATTCCGCGCGCTCTTCTGGCAAGCGTTCGACGAATTGGTTGAGCGCGTGGCGCCCGTGCCGGCGTAACGCTCGCTATAGACAGGCGCCAATGGACGGCGCCGCAGCGCCCACTACGCTTGTCCTAATAAATTGAGGGAGGCCGCTCATGGCTGGAGAATTGGTTCTCGTCACCGGCGGCTCGGGCTTTGTCGGCTCGCACGTCATTTTGCAATTGCTGAACGCCGGCTATCAGGTGCGCACAAGCGTGCGTTCGCTGAAGCGCGAGGGCGAAGTGCGCGACATGCTGCGCGTAGGCGGCGTGGAGGCGGGCGATCGCCTGAGCTTCGCGGCGGCTGATCTTACCAGCGATGCCGGTTGGTCGGAGGCCGTCGCGGGCTGCACCTACGTGCATCACGTTGCCTCGCCATTCCCGCCGGAAATTCCCAAGCACGAAGACGAAGTGATTATCCCGGCGCGCGATGGCGCGCTGCGTGTGCTGAAGGCGGCGCGCGATGCGGGCGTGAAGCGCGTGGTGCTGACCTCATCCTACGCCGCGATCGGCTATGGTCAGCCTGAGCAGAAGGCGCCGTTCGATGAAACGAACTGGACTGACCCAAACGGCGATGACGTCCGCGCCTATGTGAAATCGAAGACGCTGGCTGAGCGCGCGGCGTGGGATTTCATCGCGCGCGAGGGCGGCGCGCTTGAGCTTTCAGTGGTGAATCCGGTCGCGGTGCTGGGGCCAGCGCTGGCGCCGGACTATTCAACCTCGATCATGCTGATCCAGCGTTTGATGGACGGCGCCATGCCGGGGTGTCCGCGGCTCTATTTTGGCATTGTCGACGTGCGCGATGTCGCCGACATGCATATGCGCTGCATGACCAATCCGGCCGCGAAGGGTGAGCGCTTCCTGGCCTTGGCGGGCGAATTCCTCTCGATCGCGCAGATCGCGCGCATCTTGAAGCGCAATCTCGGGGCGGCGGCGAAGCGCGTGCCGACGTTGGAGCTGCCGGATTTCCTGATCCGCATGGCGGCGCGCAACGACCCGGCCGTGCAGCAGATTCTGCCGGAGCTGGGTAAGCGCAAGGACGGGACTAACGCAAAGGCCAAGCGCGTGCTGGGCTGGGCGCCGCGTTCCAACGAGGAGGCGATCGTGGCGACCGCCGAAAGCCTCATGCGTCTCGGCCTTTTGAAGGATTCGCCGAAAAAGGCCGCCTGAGTGTCGAAACCGACTAGCGTGGCGCGTCACTGAGGTGCGGGTACGATCCCCGCGACCTAAGAGGAGGCGTTCATGCACTACATGCTTTTGATTTACGGCGATGAATCCGTGTGGGCGAACCTGTCGCCGGAGCAAATCTCGGCCGAGATGGGCGCTTATTTCGCGTATAGCGAAGACTTGGCGAAGGCCGGCGTGTTGCTTGGCGGTGATGAACTGCACCCGGTCGCCACTGCGAAAACGATCAGCGTCAGCGATGGCAAGCAGAAGGTTGTCGACGGTCCATTCGCTGAAACCAAGGAAGCGCTAGGCGGCTATTATCTGATCAATGTCGAGACCATCGAGGACGCTTTGGCGTGGGCCGCGAAATGCCCCGGCGCGCGCTATGGGCGCATCGAGGTTCGCCCTGTCGTTATGCGCTAGCGCATGAATGCCGCCGCCGCCGCCGAACGCGTCGCGCGCGAGAGCTACGGGCGTTTGCTCGCGCTGCTCGCCGCGCGCACGCGGGACGTGGCCGCGGCCGAAGATGCGCTGGCGGATGCGTTTGCGGCAGCTCTCTCGGCGTGGCCGCGCGGCGGCTTGCCAGATAATCCGGAAGCTTGGCTCTTCGCCGCCGCCAAGCGCAAGCTGATCGACGCCGCGCGTCGGCGAAAAACCGCGAGCGACGGCGAGCAGCAGATCATTCTCGGCATCGAGGAGCTTGAGGCGGAAATGTCGGCGAGCGATACGCCGGACAAGCGCTTGGGGCTCATGTTCGCGTGCGCGCACCCGGCAATCGAAGAAAGCGTGCGCACGCCCTTGATGCTGCAAGTGGTGCTGGGTTTCTCCGCCGAGCGTATTGCCAGCGCTTTTCTCGTCGAACCCAGCGCGATGGGGCAACGTCTTGTTCGCGCGAAGAAGAAAATTCGCGACGCCGGCATTGGCTTCGAAGTGCCCGAGCCTGACGCGTGGCGCGCGCGCCTTGGCGCTGTGCTTGATGCGATCTATGCGGCCTACACCTCCGGCTGGAGTGATCCGCTGGGCGCCGACCCGGAGCGGCGCGGCTTGGCGGAAGAGGGCGTGTGGCTTGCCCGCGTGCTGGTGTCGCAAGTACGCGACGATCCAGAGCCGCTAGGTTTACTATCGTTGATGCTGCATCTGGAAGCGCGGCGCCCTGCGCGCCGAGATCGCGATGGCTGTTTTGTGCCGTTGGACGAGCAAGACGTCTCGCTTTGGAAGCGCGAATATATGCTGGAGGCTGAGGCTGCTTTACGCGCCGCGAGCCTCGCCAAGCGACCGGGCCGCTATCAGCTCGAAGCCGCGATTCAATCCGCGCACGCGACCCGCGCGTGGCGCGGCGAGGCGGATTGGGAGGCGATTGTGCTCCTCTATGGCGCGCTGTCGGAATTGACGGGTTCGCCAGTCGCGCGCCTCAACGCCGCCGCCGCCATAGCGCGACGCGATGGGCCGGAGCGGGGGCTCGCAGCGGCGGAGGAGGTGGCGCGCCTGCATCCCCTGCTGAATACGTACCAACCCTATTGGGCGCTGCGCGCCGATCTCTGCGCGCGCCTGGGGCGGGCCGACGCGGCGCGGGCGGCCTATGATGAAGCCATCGCGCGCGAAGCCGACAAAGCGGTGGTGGCGTTCCTCGAAGCGCGCCGCGACAGCGTGTAAGTCGAAGCCGAGTTTGCCCGCGCGTCTTAGCGGCGAGGGCGGCATGAGGCCGCCCGAGGGAGACCGAAATGCACTACGCCATTCTCTGCTACGAAACGCCCGACGATTTCGCGCGCCGCGAAGATCCCGAGCGTCAAGGCGCCTATCGCGGGGCGCACGCTGATTTTCTGCAAGCTCTACGCGACGCGAAGGTCGCCGCGACCAGCGTTGCCGGCGGCGCGGGTCTCGTCGCGCCCCACGCCGCGACGACGCTGCGCGTTCGCGGCGGGTCGCGTCAGGTCGTGGATGGTCCTTACAGCGACATCAAGGAGAGGCTCGGCGGCATCTATCTCATCGATGTGCCCGACCTGGACGTGGCGCTTTCGTGGGCCGAACGCTGTCCGTGTGCGCGCACAGGCGCTGTTGAAGTGCGTCCCGTGATGTATGCGCCCTGATCAGTTCGGGTGAAGACGCGCCATTTCCGCGCGCGCTGCATCTAGTTCGCGCTGAAATTCCGGATCGGCATGGAGTCGGGCCACGGCGGCTGAGGCCACCGTGCGCCCGGCTTCCACGTCGCTTGGATAGTGCACGCCGCAGACGACGCGGCTCCAACTGAAATCATATCCACGCGCGATGAGTGCGTCCGCGCGCGTCGGTACAAGTTCGGCCAGCACCAACGACCAGGCAAAACCAAGCGCGGCGTGACCGGATGGATAGGAAAAGCTCGCCCGCAACGCGGGCTCGTCGGGAATGCAGGGCGTGATGTTGCTGTCGGTGACGAACGGACGCGGGCGTTGGTGGAGTGCTTTGACCGGATCGCCGGCGTAGCCGGCGGCGCGCCCTGTGCGCGTCAGGACGGCCAGAGTCGCGGGATAGTTCGCGGCGGTGAAATCCTCGCCAAGCACGGCGTCGAACGCGGCGAAGGGATCGATGGCGTTGTCCTCGAGCGCTTGCTGGCGGCGCGCCTCGCTCCACGGGCCACGGACGATCGCCAATTCTTGTTGTGCAAGCGCGCTGCCCGCCGCCGGCGGCGCGGGCAAGAATGTCCGAGCGTCCACCTGCACGGCGGCGTGACGTTGCGCCGCGCTCACGGGCGCGGGCGGCGGCGGCGCGGTAGGGGGCGCGCCGATTTCAGCCGTTGCGCAGGCGGCCAGAAGAAGCGCGAACAGGGGGGCGATTTTCAAATGCATGACCGATCCCTAACCGATCACGCGTCTGCCCGCCAATTGGCGCCGGTCGATTTGTTAGGCGACGCGCCGCAGCATGTTGCGATTGAGGATCGGCGCTTGCGCTTCCAGCAAGTCCTTCTCGACGCGCTCGCGGGTCTGACCGTCCTTGACCACGAGAATATGGATTTCTCGCGCGCCCAGGTTCTGTGCGGCTTGCCACATATCATGCCGCGCTAGCGTAGTGGAGAAATCGTCGGTCTTGGCGGCGAACAAGCAGATAGGGCCGCCCCAATCCATGGAAGGCTGCTCGGGCGGCTTCACGAACAGATAGACGCCGCCGACGGGCTCCCATGCGCGCTGCGCACGGACGATTTCAAACTCGTACCAACGACCGCTGCCGCCCTGCCAAGAATACGTGTTCACCCATGCCTCCGAAGCACCCAGTGATCGCGACCGTAAGCTGAGTCGCGGCGTCATAAACGCTACGCGCTAGGGGGCGGGGTCGGTGCTTACAGTTTGGACATCGGCTGCATCGAAGAAGCTTGGCCAAAATTCCGTAAGCGCAATGGCCTGACGCTCGGCGTGGTCAGGGCGATCAAGGGGAACGACCCGAAGGTCGACGCGCTCAAGGTCTGGTGGACCTTGCGGGGAGGCCGCGCGCCATGCCGCATAATTTGCTGGCTCGTTGTAAAGTGAGAAGCTTGGCGGATCGTGTTCCAGGAGGTCTGAAATCAGCACCAGCCTGCGGATCGTCAGGCGATCATATTGGCCAAGCCTCGCGCGTTCCTGCATCAACACAGCACGCAACTTTCGACGGTGACGCGGTTCTAGCCGATCGGTGGAATCCACCAGCACGATTGTATGTGCGCCAAGCGGCGCGTCGATGCGGCACAGCGTTGTTTCATCCAAAGGCGGCGGTCGCAGGAGAAAGGTCGCCGCGCCCAAACCGC
This sequence comes from Vitreimonas sp., assembly GCF_036392335.1. Lineage (NCBI taxonomy): Bacteria > Pseudomonadati > Pseudomonadota > Alphaproteobacteria > Hyphomonadales > Hyphomonadaceae > Vitreimonas > Vitreimonas sp. The sequence continues at coordinate 88,645 of NZ_DASVYD010000027.1, read as the reverse complement.
CGAGCACCGCCATTGCGGCGACGATGAGCGCCACGCCCAGCAGGTTCGACCCGCGCGCGGCGCGCGCGCGTCTCACGCGCCGCCGCCGGTGTCGAGACGTTCGGCGGCCGCCTCCAATTCCTGCAGCAAGGCTTCAAGCGCTTGCGCGGATTGCTTCTGCGCATCGGCGAGGCGCGTCCTTGCATCATCGATCATGTTGGCCGCGCCCGACAGCGCATCGAGCGAGGGGCCGACTGTGGGCGGCGGCGCGTTGAAATAGGCCGGCGCCGGCGTGGTTCGCACCGCTGCATTCTCTTGACGGTACAAATGGATTGCGCTTGCTGCGGCTTCATCGAGGGCGCGCGCTTTGGCGTCGAGGGCCTCCAACTTGAGCGCCGCGGTGTCGAACGCCTTGTTCATGGCCTCAAACTCCGCGCGCATCTTCTCGAGCCGCGCGGCGAGTGCAACCTTGGCGGATTCAATTGGCGCTTCCAGTTCGCGCCGCGCCTCCGCCCGCAGCGTCGAGAGATGTTCTGCCGCGTCGTGCGCGGCGCGGTCCATTTTTCCGAAATCGGGGTAGGGATCGTCGAAACCCGAATAGCCCTTTAATGTCGCAAACACCCAAACGGCTGCGCCGAGCATGAGCAGAATGATCGCTTGCGGCGAATCCAATTGTAGCAGCGACCAGAAGCGGAAGCTGGCGTCGGATCCAAGATCCACTTCACGCCCCGCCAGCGCCGCCATCTGATCGCGCCAATCGGCCGCGAACAGATTCAACATCAACGCCAACGCGGTGAAGATCATGAAGGCGGCGGCGCCCATGATCTTTGGCGGCAATCTGACGTGCTGGAGATAGCGAAGGCCCAGAAAACCGGCGAGATAGCCAAGCGTAACGTTCGCGCCCGACAAGCCGATCGCCGTGATTGCGCCGCCGAGCAGGCCGCGCGCATCGTCCTCGGCAAAGAGCGCGGCGCTGAACAAGGCTTCGAACACCGCGGCGCAGAGCAGCAGGCCGGCCTGCAGAAGTGTTGAGCTTGGATACACGGCGCCTCTGCGCAATTGGTTCGCGCGCTTGAACGCCTCCAGATCGGCGCGCGCCTGCGCCGCGCCTGCGGCCGCCTCGCCCCAATCATGGCCGACGCGCCCGGCGGCTTGCTTGAGCGCGAGGCGGGCATCGAGCGCAGGGCCGGCGAAATCCTGCGGGGTCGGCGCAAGCGCCCGCAAACGCCGTTCCGCCTCCGCCTTCACCTCGTTGCGCGCCTGGTCGACGTGAGCGCGCTCTGTGCCCACGGCCTCAAGGACGGCCCGTTCGGCCGCGGAGAGGTCTTCGGCGTCGTGTCGCGGGGCGTTATGGGCGGCGTCTTCTCTGGCGCGTTTGCGCAGATGCAGACGCTTCTCCAACGCCGTGGCGCTGAAGCCTTGCGGCGGCTTCGCCGCGCGCCCGCTGGCCTTGGCTTGCCCGCCATCCATAGCCCGCTCCCGGCGGCACTAAAGCGCGGATGCGGCGCTTCTCCAAGAGGATCGCGGGCGCTATCACGCTCATGGGAGCCGATCTTGAGCGAATTGCACGACTTGCTGGCCATCGCCGAATCCGCCGCCGCGGAGGCCAGCGCGGCGCTCTTGGCGCATCGCGCCGCCTGGAGCGTGATCGCGGGGGAAGAGGGCCGTGAGGTCAAGATCGACGCCGACAAGCGCGCCGAGGCGCTCATCCTTGCGGCGCTGGAGCGAACCTCTCCCTATGCTGTGATTTCCGAGGAGGCCGGCTGGGTGCGGGCCGCGGAGCGCGGAGACCGTTTCGTGTGGGCGGTCGATCCGCTTGACGGGAGCGTCAATTATTTGCGCGACTATCCCCACTGCGCAGTCTCAATTGCATTGCTCGACAATGGCCGGCCGATTTTGGGGGTGGTCGATTGTTTCGCACTCCGTGAGCGCTTCACCGGCATTGTAGGGGTTGGAGCCTGGCTGAACGGCAAGCCCATGCGCGTGTCGGACATTACCGCGCCGGCGAGCGGTATTCTGCAGACAGGCGTGCCGTCGCGCGCCACTGCGGAATCAATGCGTCTGTTCGAGGATCGCCTGAAGACTTGGCGAAAAGTCCGCATGATCGGTTCCGCCGCGTCCGCGCTTGCGTATGTGGCGGCGGGCCGCGCGGAGGCCTACCGCGAGTCAGGCTCCATGATCTGGGATGTGGCCGCGGGATGCGCGCTTGTTGAGGCGGCCGGGGGCGAGTTCCGCATCGAGGGCGCTGGCCTGGACCAGCCACTGGAGGTCGCTGCCGGCAACGCCCGGATAGGTCTGCCGGCTTAGTCCCGAGGCGGTTACATATTGTTTTTGTGAAATTGCGACGGACGCGCTGTACACGGGCGTTTGATCAGGCAATCGTTATACCTCTAGCTGCAACGTGCGGTGGACACGACTGCGCGATTCGGTGATGGGTTCGACGGGATCAACGGTCGGCGAGCGAGGGGATGACGCTGGCAGCCATTATTATCGGTTCCGCCTGCTCGGTGGATGACGCGTGGCGCACGCGCGATGCTTGGCGCGCCCGCGGCATGCGCCTCGATGGCGCAGTTGTTGTCGGTCCAGGTCAAGTCGAACTCCCCCTGGCCGCAAGAATTTCCGCATGGGATGCGTTTGAAAGCTCATCGCTTACTTGCGAAGTACTGATCCTGGCAGAACCCCCACGCTCGGCCGCGCTCTCGCGTGACTTGCTGCACAAGGCGGCGGCCGCGCGCATGCAGATTTCGATGCTTGAGGGTGGGCGCCTGCGTCCAATGGCGTTGCACGATCTGATCGGCGGCGCGCTCGCCGATATCGACATCGCGCGCATCGCCAAGACGTTCGCGGACAAGCGCATTCTGATTACGGGCGGCGGCGGTTCGATCGGTTCCGAGCTCGCGCGGCGCATCGCGGCGTGTGGCCCCTCTCACCTGACGCTGCTCGACAGCTCCGAGTACAATCTCTTCAAGATCTGCAACGAATTGCGGGACGCGCGCCCGGTGCTGGCCGACATTCGCGATGCGGCGGCGATGCGCCGTTGGTTTGCGCGGGAGCGGCCGGAAATCGTCTTCCATGCGGCGGCGCTGAAGCAGGTGCCCCTTGTCGAGGCGTTCCCCAGCGAGGGCGTGCTCACCAATATTGGCGGTTTGCGCAACGTGGCCGAGGCGGCGCACTTCGTCGACGCCGATCTCATCCTGCTTTCCACCGACAAAGCTGTTGATCCGTCGGGCGCGATGGGCGCTTCCAAGCGTTTAGGCGAACTCTATTGCCAAGCGCTTGATCGCCGCGGCCCGAAGCGGGCGATCCCGGTGCGCCTGGGTAATGTGCTCGGGTCTGCCGGCTCGGTCGCGCCGATCTTCGAGAGGCAACTCGCGGAGGGCGGACCGCTCACCGTCACGGACCCCCAAGTCACGCGCTACTTCATCTCCATTCCCCAAGCGGCTGATGCGCTGCTTCACGCGGCAGCCGCAAGCTTTGCAGACGCGCGCCGCGGCGCGGTGCTCACGATCGACATGGGCGAGGCGCTCTCCATCGTTGAATTGGCGCGCGAGGTTATCCGCTTATCGGGGCGCGAGCCCGGAGAGGACATCTCGATCGTGTTTACCGGGTTGCGCCCTGGCGAGAGGCTGCACGAAAGCCTGATCGCATCTGACGAGCGGGAAGAAGTCGGACCGGCGGATGGTCTGATCGCGGCGATCTCGCCCCCCCGCGGTCTGGCTGAGCTGCACGAGGTGATGGAGCGGCTCGTGCTCTTGGCGCGAGAAGGCGCCGACGCCGAGGTCGCGGCGGCCCTGTTCGCGGCGACCGCGCCGGCCCCGAGCGCCGGCGAAGTGGCGCTGAAGCTGGCTTAGCCCCGACCGAATCCGGTTGTGATCACAGTGTCGACTTTGCTCCTCCAAGTGCTAGAGGAGTGCGATGGGTCTTGGGGACATCATCGCGCGTGAGACGCGCCGTTTCGAGGAAACGCATCCTCAGAGTGTGGCTGGAGCCGGCGCTTTGGAGGCGCATTGGCTGTTTGGCGCGCCGTTTCATTGGATGAAGGACTGGGCCGCACCCGCCGCGATCGTCGCGGCGCATGGCGAGGGGCCGACGCTGACCGACATCGACGGCAATCAATACGACGATTTCTGCTTAGGCGACACGCCCGGCATGTTTGGCCATGCGCGGCCGGAGATCGCGCGCGCGGTGGCAGAGCAAGCCGCGCGTGGCGCGACCTTTATGTTGCCGACGGCGGAAGCGGCTGAAGTTGGCGCGCTGTTGGCGGAGCGGTTCGGCTTGCCGTTTTGGCAGACGACGCTGTCAGCCTCCGATGCGAACCGGGCGCTGATCCGCTGGGCGCGGGCGGTGACGAAGAAGCCAGTGATCGTCGTGTTCGACGGCTGTTATCACGGCATGGTCGAGGATTGCTTCGTCGAATTGCGGCACGGGCGGACGCGCTCGGATGCGGGGCTTGTGGGCCAAGCGCTCGATATCACGCGCACGACGCGCGCAGTGCCCTTCAACGATATTGGCGCGCTGGAAGCGGCGCTGGCGCAGGGCGATGTGGCTGCGGTGCTGGCTGAGCCTGCAATGACCAATTGCGGCATGATCCTGCCGGAAGAGCATTATTGGAAGCGCGCGCAGGCGCTGGTGAAGAAGGCCGGCGCGCTACTGATCATTGATGAGACGCACACGCTCTCGACTGGGCCGGGCGGGGCGGCGCAGGCATGGGGTATTGCGGCGGACGCGCTGGTGATTGGCAAGGCCGTCGCGGGTGGATTTCCGGCGGCGGTTTGGGGCGTGAGCGCGGAGCTGGCGGCCGCGATTGCCGCTGTGCCGCGCGGTTCTGGGCGCTCCGGAATTGGCACCACGTTGGCCGGCAACGCGATGGGGATTGCGGCGGTGGGCGCCACGTTGCGCGAGATCGCAACGCCAGCGGCTTACGATGTGATGCTGCGCGGCGCCGAAGAGCTTGTGGCCAAGCTGCGCGGCTTGATCGCGGCGCGGCGGCTGCCGTGGTGCGTGGTGCATGTGGGCGCGCGGGCGGAGATTGTGTTCGCGCCTGCGCCGCCCAAGAACGCGGCGGAGATGCGGCCGGCGTTGGCGCAAGCCGAGCTGAACCATGCGCTCCATTTGTATCTGATCAATCGCGGCGTGCTGATCGCCCCATTTCATATGATGATGCTGGTCTGTCCCACGACGACCAGCGCACAGATTGACCGCCTCGTCGCGGCGGTCGATAGCTTCGCAGCCGAATATTCCCAAGAAAGCGCTACATGAGCATTGCCGATCCGAAGGAAGTCAAAGCCTTCCTCGACGCCCATCCCGAAATCAAATTCTTCGAAGTGTTCTTCACGAACATGGCGGGCGTGCCGCGCGGCAAGCGGCTGCGTCGTCATGAGATCGAGGCTGTGTATGCGCAGGGGCGCTTTTTGCCGGGGTCGATTCTTGTGAACGACATTACCGGCCAGGACGTCGAAGCGACTGGGCTGGTGTGGGAAGATGGCGACGCCGATCGTGTGGCGCGGCCGATCGCGGGGCGGCTTACGCCCGCCCCGTGGCTGGGCGCGGACGTCGCGCAAGTGCCGGTGTCGATGTACGAGTTGGACGGCAAGCCGCACGATCTCGATCCGCGCCATGTGTTGCAGCGCGTGATCGATCGGTTCGCCGCCGACGGGCTTGTGCCGGTGGTTGCGTGTGAGCTGGAATATTATCTGGTCGATGCGCGTCGCACCGAGACAGGCAAGATTCAGTTGCCGCCGTCCCGCCTGACCGGCGATCGCGCGACGCAGCATCAAGTCTATGGTCTGCGCGAGGTGGAAGAGGCCGCGCCGTTCCTACGCGAATTGTGGGCGGCGTGCGATGCGATGGGCGTGCCGCTGGAAGGGGCGATCAGCGAATATGCGCCGGGGCAACTCGAGCTCACTTTGAAGCATCACGCCGACGCGCAACGCGCGGGCGACGACGCCGTGCTCTACAAGCGCGCCGCCAAAGGCGTCGCCTTGCTCCACGGCTGCGAAGCGACATTCATGGCCAAGCCCTTCGCGGATCTCGCGGGCTCGGGCATGCATTTGCACGTCAGCGTCAACGACAAGGCCGGAAAAAACATCTTCGCTTCGGAGAAGCCCGAAGGCGAGCCGGTACTGGCGCATGCGGTTGGCGGCATGAAAGCTTTGCTTGCGGACTCGATGGCGATCTTTGCACCGAACGCGAACTCATATCGCCGCTTCAAGGCGAACTCGTACGCGCCAGTCGCCCCGACATGGGGCGTCAACAACCGCACAGTGTCGTTCCGCGTACCGGCCGGCGCGCCGAATACACGCCACATCGAACACCGTGTCGCCGGCGCGGATGCGCATCCCACGCTCGCACTCGCAGCATTGCTTGCTGCGGTGCATCACGGGATCACCAACAAGATCGATCCAGGCCCGGCCATCGTTGGGGACGGCTACGCACAATCGGAAGGCGGCGAGCGGATACCGACGAATTGGTTCGCAGCGGTGGATCGGTTCGCGGATTCGGCGGTGCTCAAGGATTATTTGGGTGACCGTTTTGTGCGCATGTACGCCATCGTAAAGCGCACGGAGCAAGAACGCTTCCAAAGCGTGATCACAGATGTTGATTATGACTGGTATTTGCGTGCTTGTTAGCGGCTAAGCTGCGGTCGCTATTGTAGGGGGCGCCCGTCAGGGCGGCATAGGATCAGGAAAGGGCAGATTCCATGGCGAAGGGAAAATACATTCGAGGCGCATCGCGCCGCTCGCTGCTTCAGCAATTCGGCGCGGCCGCGATTGGCATTTCCTTCGCGGGCGGTCTCGCAGCTTGCGGTCGCCAAGGCGGCTCCGAGCGCGTCGTCAATTTCTACAATTGGGACACCTATATCGGACCGACGACGCTGGACGATTTCCAGGCCGCGGTCGGCCCGCGCGTCGAGATGAGCTTGTTCGCCACCAACGACGAATTGTTCGCCCGCTTGCGCGCCGGCAATCCCGGCTTTGACGTGATCGTTCCGTCGAACGAATTCGTCACGCGCATGAGCCAGGCCCAGATGCTTATGGAATTGGATCATTCGAAGATCCCGAACATGGCCAATCTGCTGCCGGAATTCCAGGACGCCGCGTTCGATCCAGGACGCCGCTATTCGATGCCCTATACGTGGCTCGTGCTCGGCATCGCCTACCGCAAGGACCGCATGCCGGCGGGCTTCGTGCCGAATTCCTGGCGCTATCTGTTCGATAGCCCGCAATTCTCGCAGCGCATCGCGCTGCTCTCGGAATCGGCGGACCTCATTCGCTTGGCCGCGAAATACAAGGGCCATTCGGTCAACGGTATTCCCGATGCGATGCTGACCGAGATCGAACAGATGTTCATCCGCCAGAAGCCGCACGTGAAGGCTTTCCACGAAGACGACGGCCAGGATTTGCTGGCCGCCGGCGAAGTGGACATCGTGCTTGAATACAACGGCGATATCGCGCAGCTGATGGCCGCGCCGGGCGGCGAAGCGTATGACTTCGTCGTGCCGACCGAAGGCACGCTGATCAATTCGGATTGCCTGTGCATTCCGACCGGCGCGCCGCACGTCGATGACGCGCATGCGTTCATCAATTATCTGCTCGACGCCGAGGCCGGCAAAAAGATCACCGAAGAAATTCAGTATCCGACGCCGAATGCCGCCGTGGCGCAGCTGATGGGCGAAGCGTATCAGAACAATCGCGTGATTTTCCCGCCGGCGGACGTCATGGCGATCAGCGAATACGGCGCGTTCGAAGGCGACGAGAAGGCGCGTCAGTACGAGGAAATCTTTACGCGCATCAGCGCCGCCTAGGATGCATCTTGAACCGCCGGCGTCCGCGCCGGCGGTTTTGCTCGTATAGGTGGAGTTTCGCGCCGGCGGCGACGCTAGCGGTCCAAGAGGGAGCGTATGGAGCAAACGTGGAAACAGGCGAAGGCGGCGTTCGCGGCGATCTCGATCCCGCCGATCGCGTGGCTTTTCCTGTTCTTCCTGGCGCCCTTGGCGGTGGTGTGGGCCTATTCGTTCGGCGAGAACACTGGGCCCGTCACTATCGATTTCACCGGCACCTTCTCTAATTATGCGCGCGCGCTTGAGCCGCTTTATCTGCAAATCTTCTGGAAGAGCATCATTATCGCCGGCGCGACGACGCTGCTGTGCTTGGTGATCGGCTTTCCCGTGGCGCTGGCGATCGCGTTTGCATCGCCCAAGATGAAGGCATGGCTGCTGTTGCTGATCATGCTGCCGTTCTGGACCAATCTTCTGATCCGGACGTTCGCGCTGATCGCGGTGCTGCGTGAGCAGGGCTATGTGAATTTCACGCTCGAATGGTTCTGGAACAATACGTCGTCGCTGATGACGATGGTCGGAATGCAGCCGCTCGGTGAGTTCGAGCCACTGACTTTGCTCTACAACAATTTCGCTGTGATCGTCGGGCTCGTGTACGTGCACTTGCCGTTCATGGTGCTGCCGCTTTATTCCGCGCTCGACCGGATGGATCGCTCGCTCATGGAAGCGAGTCTTGATCTGGGCGCGGGGCATATGCGCACGATCCTCTCGGTTGTCGTGCCGCTTGCGGCGCCAGGTATCGCCTCAGGCGTGTTGATCACGTTCATTCCCGCGCTTGGCTCATACCTGACGCCCGACCTGCTGGGCGGCACGGATAGCCAGATGATCGCCAACGTGATCGAGCGGCAATTCAAGCGCGCCAATGATTGGCCGTTTGGCGCGGCACTTTCATTCTTGCTCATGTATCTTACGGTGATTGCGATCTTCGTGCAGGCGATGCTGCAGCGTCGTTCGGATCGGAGAGCGTGATGGTCGACGAAGCGCTCACTACGATGCCAACGCCCAAGCTCGCTCGGCCACGTAAGGAAAAGCCGGGGCCGCTCGAATACATGCGGCAATGGCCGCTGCGCGTGATCGTCGGCGCTACGCTGCTGTTCCTCTATTTGCCGCTGATCACCTTGATGGTGTTCAGCTTCAATGACAGCCGCCGCAACATCGTCTGGCAGGGCTTCACCTTCAAATATTACGAGAAGGTGTTTCAGAACGATTCCCTAATCCAGGCGTTCGTGAACTCGCTGACCATCGCATTCTTCACCACAATCTTCTCGGTGATCTTGGGCGCGCTCGCGGCGGTGATGCTGTGGCGCTTCCGCTTTCCGGGAAAGACAGCAGTTGAAGGCGGCATGGCGCTGCCGATCGTGGTGCCGGAAATCTGCATGGGTGTGGCCATGCTCGTGTTCTTCGCCCGCGTCATGCCGTGGCCGATGGGCTTGCCTTGGCCGCTAAATCTGGGCGCCATCACCATCGCGCATATCTCGTTCGCGTTCCCGTTCGTGGCGACGGTGGTGCGGGCGCGGCTCGCCTCGTTCAATCGCGAGCTTGAGGAGGCGGCCAAGGATCTGGGCGCAAGCGAGTGGCGCACGTTCTGGGACGTGCTGGTGCCGCATATGCAGCCGGGCTTAATTGCAGGCGCGTTGCTGGCCTTCACCTTGTCGTTGGATGATTTCGTCATCACCTTCTTCACCGCCGGGCCGGACACGATCACGTTCCCGGTGAAGGTCTATTCGATGCTGCGCTTTTCGGTGACGCCAGAGGTCAACGCCGCGTCCACCATCCTCATTGTTCTCACCGTGGTTCTCACCGCGATTGGTCTGCAAATGCAGAACAAAACGCCGGCGGATCAGAAGGCTTGATGCATGACTGACGTTACGCACTCCAACGCGCCTTCGCCAAAGGCGGCGCCGCACATCAAAGAGAACGCCATCATCAAGTTCGAGGGCATCACCAAGCGCTTCGGCAAGATGGTCGCGGTCGACAATGTGAATCTGGAAATTCGCGAGGGCGAGTTTTTCGCGCTGCTTGGGCCATCGGGCTGCGGCAAGACCACGTTGTTGCGGATGCTGGCAGGGTTCGAGACGCCGAGCGAAGGCCGCATCCTGATCGACGGCAAAGACATCGCCGCGCTGCCGCCGAACAAGCGGCCGGTGAACATGGTGTTTCAATCCTACGCCGTGTTTCCGCACATGAAGGTGGCGGACAATGTCGCCTACGGCCTCAAAATGGACGGCGTGCCGGGGACGGAGATCAAGACGCGTGTGGAAGAGGCGCTGGATCTGGTGAAGCTTGGCGGCTTGGGCGCGCGGATGCCGGATCAGCTGTCGGGCGGTCAGCGGCAACGTGTGGCGTTGGCGCGCGCGCTGGTGAAGCGGCCGCGGGTGCTGCTGCTGGACGAACCGCTTTCGGCGCTCGATGCGAAACTGCGCGATCAGATGCGTTCGGAGCTGACCAGCCTGCAGGAGAAGGTGGGCATCACTTTCATCATGGTGACGCACGATCAAGACGAAGCGCTCGCGATCGCCACGCGCTGCGCCGTGATGAATCGGGGCGTGCTGACGCAAGTGGCGACGCCGGCTGATCTCTATGAATTCCCGAACTCGCGTTTCGTCGCGGATTTCGTGGGCAGCGTGAATATGTTCGAAGGCACATTGGCGGAGGACGAGCCGGGTCATGCTCTGGTGCGCGTGCCGGAGCTGACTGCGCCAGTTTATCTCGATCACGGCGTGACGGGCGCGAGGGGCTCGACCGTGTGGGTTGCGCTGCGGCCCGAGAAGATCGAGATGCACAAGCGCGAAGCAGGCGCCTCGGGCATGAAGATGGAAGATGCGCCGGCCGGTACGAACGTGGTCGGCGGCGTCATCCGCGACATCGTCTATCTCGGCAGCGAGACCATATATGAAGTGGAGCTCGAAAGCGGCCGGCGCGTGAAAACGTTCCGCTCGAATTTGACCCGCTACGATCAAGAAGATTTCACGTGGGACGAGCCGGTATGGCTGGCGTGGCACGCATGCTCGCCGGCGGTGCTGCTCTCCTAAGACGAAGACGAACATGCACAGCGACCAACAACGTCCCGTTCTGGGCGTCATTTCATGCAACCGCGATGTCGAAGGACAAGCCGCGCAAGCGGTGATGACGCGCTATCTCGTATCCGCGCTCACCTATGCTGACGCCGCTGGACTGCTTGTGCCAGCCATGCCGGCGCTGATGCATGCCAAGGAAGTGGCGACGCGGCTGGATGGTTTGTTGCTCACCGGCACGCCGTCGAACCTTGATCCCAAGCGCTATGGCGAATTGGTAGATGATGCGCCGGGGCCGTTCGACCCGGATCGCGACGAAATGACGGCGCGCCTGATCGACGCCATGCTCGAAGCTGGTAAGCCGGTGTTTGGCATTTGCCGCGGCTTTCAAGAATTGAATGTGGCGTTCGGCGGCACGCTGCGCCGCGATATGGCTGAGCACCCAGAACTCATCCCGCACCATGCGCCGAGCGATGCAAGCTTCAATCAATATTTCGAACACATCCACCCCGTGAAGCTTGTCGAAGGCGGCGTCCTGCATAAGGCTTACCAGCGCGACGAGCTCGATATCGTCAGCGTGCACTATCAAGGCGTCGACAAGTTGGGGGCTGGCTTGAATGTCGAAGCCGTGGCGCCAGACGGCGTGGTTGAAGCGATTTCAACGCACGTGAACGGCGCGCCGGTGCTCGCCGTGCAATGGCACCCCGAGTGGAAAGCGCACGAGAACCCGCAAAGCCAAGTCTTCTTTCAATTGCTCGGCCGCGCGCTGCGCGGCGACAAACTCAGCGCCTGAGCGCCAACAAGAACACATAAAAGGAAACCCCATGGTGGCCCGCAACTACAATATTCCCGAATTACGTCGTCTCGACATCGAGCATCATCTGCCCGCGCAGGCGAATTATTCCGAATTGGTGGCGCTCGGCGGCAGCCGCATCATCACGCGCGCAGAAGGCTCGACCATCTATGACGGCGACGGCAATGCGCTGCTCGACGGCATGGCCGGACTCTGGTGCGTGAATGTCGGCTATGGCCGCGAAGAGCTGGTGGAGACGGCGACGCAGCAGATGCGCGAGCTGCCCTTTTATAACACCTTCTTCAAAACGGCGACGCCGCCGACCGTGATGCTCGCGGCGAAGCTTGCGGAAAAGCTCGGCGGCGATCTGAAGCATGTGTTCTTCAATTCGTCGGGCTCCGAAGCGAATGACACCGTCTTCCGCATGGTGCGCCATTATTGGAAATCTTTGGGCCAACCCAAGCGCAACGTCTTTATCAGCCGTTGGAACGCCTATCACGGCTCAACCGTCGCCGGCGTGAGCTTGGGCGGTATGAAGCTGATGCACGCGATTGGCGATTTGCCGATCCCTGGCGTCGAGCATGTGATGCAGCCTTACAAATTTGGCGAAGGCTTCGCCGAGGACGAAGAAGCGTTCGCCGCGCGCGCCGCGCAGGAGATCGAAGATCGTATCTTGAAGGTTGGCCCGGAGAACGTTGCGGCCTTTATTGGCGAGCCCGTGCAGGGCGCCGGCGGCGTGATCATTCCGCCGAAAGGCTATTGGAAGCGCGTTGACGCAATCTGCAAGAAGTACGGCATCTTGCTCGTTGTCGACGAAGTGATCTGCGGCTTTGGCCGTTTGGGCGAATGGTTCGGATTCCAGCATTTCGGCGTGACGCCCGATCTCGTGCCGATGGCGAAGGGCTTGTCGTCGGGCTATCTGCCGATTTCAGCGGTTGGCGTGTCGCACAAGATCGTCGAAGTGCTCCGCGAGAAGGGTGGTGAATTCATTCACGGCTACACCTATTCGGGTCATCCGGTGGCGGCTGCGGTGGCGCTGAAGAATATCGAAATTATCGAGCGCGAAGGCTTGGTCGAGCGCGTGAAGACGGACATCGGCCCGTATTTCGCCGAAGCGCTCAAGCGCATCGCCGATGATCCGATCGTTGGCGAAGTGCGTTCGCTGGGCCTGATTGGCGCGGTTGAGATCGTGTCCAAGAAGGGGACGAACGAGCGCTTCACTGGTGAAGAGGGTAAGGCTGGGCCGATCGTGCGCGATCATTGCATCAAGAACGGCTTGATGGTGCGCGGCATCCGCGACTCGATCGTGATGTGTCCGCCGCTGATCATCACCAAGGCTGAGATTGATCGCATGGTGGACATCATTGGCCGCTCGTTGCGCGAAGCCGAGCCGGTGCTGCGCGCGCTTTAGTCCTCCCCCGCCAGCGGGGGGTGCTGAGCGTAGCGAACAATCTGTGTCGTCTTCCCGGACGCGTGGAGCGCGATCCTCCGCATGGCCCGGAATGACGGACGCTATATAGTTTGCGATGGTTCTGTTGTCGCCAGCCCCGTCCGCCCGATCAGGCCCATGCCATCGGCGATGTCTGTTGAGATGGCGGCGCGCAGGGCGTTGGTGTCGCGGGCTTCAACAGCGCGGATCGCGGCTTGATGGCTGTCGTTCAAATGCGCGCCTGAGACGCGGCCATGCACCACGCGCATGAATGGGCCAAATTGCAGCCAGAGCGTTTCGATCAATTGCGTCATCGTGCGGCGGCCCGTGGCGCGATAGAGCGTGAAATGAAAATCGTGGTTGCTTTGCATGTAGGCGTCCGTGTCGCCATTGGCGATGGCCGCGTCGAGGGCCGCGTCGAGCTGTTTCAATCGGACCACGTGCACGTCCGTGAGGTGCGGCAGCGCAAGTACGGCGGCCTCTGGCTCCAGCACCAGGCGGCATCGCAGCAAATCCTCGAAGCGATCGCTCGTCATCGGCGGCACGCGCACACGGCGTTTGGAGCGAATGGATACAGCGCCCTCAGCGGAGAGCCGCGATAGCGCATCGCGCACGGGCGTCTGGCTCACGCCCAGTTCGGCGGCAATGCCGCGGGTGGACAATTCGTGTCCGGGCGCCATGCGCCCAGTGACGAGCCTGGCGCGCAATTCGGCATAAACCGCCGTATTCAGCCCTTCATCAGCGTCAGGTTCGTGTTCCATTCTGAAAGCTTAACCAGAAGGCGAGCGGAAGATCACGCGAAAACGGCAGGCGAATAGCGCTCAATCGCGCCGGGCGTTGGCTTGACTTGCCATTAGGCGCCCCAGCATACTGAGATATCAGGTGACTTATGCGCTCCCGCAGCCTTCGTCAGAGGGCCGATGGGCGTGGCCAGCGAGCGGTTTCTAATCGCACGTGTTTTATCGCGCCGCGCCCGTTTGAAAGAAATTCATGTGCGGCTTTCGCGCGCCATTTCGGCGTGATCGCGCATGCGCGCCTGCAAACCGAAGTGTGATGTATGGATAAGACTTTCGCCAATTGGATCAAGGAACGTGGCATCGCCGAGGTGGAATGCCTCGTGCCTGATCTGAACAGCGTCGTGCGGGGCAAGGTGTTCCCGGCGCAAAAATTTCTGCAAAGCGAGCGCGATGGCTCCCTGCGGATTCCATCGAGCATCTATCTGCTTACGGTGACGGGCGAGTACGCCGATGACGCAGACGAGGCGTTGTCGATGCAAGACCCTGACGTTGTGTTGCGGCCCGATCTGGAGACGCTGTGCGTCGCGCCGGGCTACAAGACGCCGACCGCCTTTGTGTTCGCCGATGCGTATCACACCAGCGGCGAGCCGTATGACATCGCGCCGCGCTATGTCCTAAAGCGCGTGGTGGAGCTTTACGATAAGGCGGGACTTCGTCCGTTGGTGGCGCCCGAATTGGAATTTTATCTGACGCAGGTGAACACCGATCCGGATTTGCCGTTGATGCCGCCGGCAGGCCGCTCAGGCCGCTCGGAAACCTCGCCGCAGCCTTATGGCTTGGAAGCGATCACCGAATACGAGGATCTGATCGAGACGATTTATGAACACGCCGAAGCCGCGTCGCTGCACCTCGATACGATGATCCACGAAAGCGGTACGGCGCAGCTTGAGATCAATTTCAACCACGGCGATCCCGTGCATGTGTCGGATCAGGTGCTGGTGTTCAAGCGCATCGTGCGTCAAGTCGCGCTGAAGCACGGTGTCTACGCGACGTTCATGGCCAAGCCGATGGAGAACCAGCCGGGTTCGGCGATGCACTTGCACGTCTCGGTGGTTGACGCGAAGAAGGGTGACAATCTATTTGGTGTCGAAAAGAGCGCGGAGAGCGACGGCAACACCGATATGTTCCGGCATTTCGTCGGTGGCTTGCAAAAGTATCTGGGCGACGTGACCCCTCTGTTTGCGCCCAACGTGAATTCGTTCCGCCGCATGCGGCCGGACTTCTCCGCGCCGATCAATCTGCAATGGGGCTATGACAATCGCTCGTGCGGTCTGCGGGTGCCGATTTCGCGGCCGGAAAATCGCCGTATCGAAAACCGCCTGCCGGGCGCGGACGCGAACCCGTACCTCGCGATCGCCGCGGTTCTGGTGTGCGGCTATATCGGCATTCGCGACAAGATCGCGCCCAATGAGATGGTGCAGGGAAGCGCCTATAAGTGGGCGCGTACCTTGCCGCGGACGCTGAGCGAAGGGCTTGACCGCTTCAAGACGTGCCAGCCTGTGATCGAATTGTTGGGCGAGCATTTCTGCACGGCATTCCAAATGATCAAGGCGCATGAGCTCAGCAATTTCGAAGGCGTGATCTCGTCCTGGGAACGCGACCACTTGCTGCTCAAGGTCTAACGTGAGCTTCAATTCCGGCCTCGGCATGGAGCGGTCGTATTATGCGGCGACCGCCAATCCGTTTGCGCCGGCGCCGAGGCTTGAAGACGAAGCGCACGCCGATGTCGTGGTTATCGGCGGCGGCTTCACCGGTCTGCACGCGGCGCTGAATGCTGCCGAGCGCGGTTTCTCTGTGATCTTGCTGGAAGCGGGCCGCATCGGCTGGGGCGCGTCGGGCCGCAATGGCGGGCAGATGATCCCCGGCTGGCGCAAAAGCGCGACCGATTTGATCGCGCGCTATGGCGAAGCGAAAGCGCGCACGCTGTTCGATATGGCGATGGAGGCGCGCAATCTCAGCATCGAGCGCATCACCAAGCACAACATCGTGTGCGATTTACGCGTGAACGGGCATCTGACCGTCGCGGCCAAGCCGACGGATCTGAGCTGGATGCGTGAAGAGGCGGAGGTGCTGACGCGCGTGATGGATTATCCGAATGCGCGGGTGTTGAATGCTGAGGAAGCGCGCACGAAGCTGGACGCGCCCGGCTTTCATGGCGGGTTTCTCGATGAATGCGGCGGGCATGTGCATCCGCTGAATTATGCGCTGGGTTTGGCGGACGCGGCGCGGGACGCTGGCGTTGTGCTGCACGAAGGCGCGCGCGTGGTGGCGCTGGAAACGACGAGCGGCGTTGTCGCGCGTACGGAATCTGGCGCCGTTCGGGCGCGCTATGGCGTGCTCGCATGCGATGCGTTGCTAGGCAATTTGGAACCGCGGGTCGCCAAGCGCATCATGCCGGTGGCGAACTATCTTGTGGCCACGGAGCCGCTTGCGAATGCGCGCGAACTGATCGCGGATGATCTGGCCGTCAGCGACAGCCGTTTCGTCGTGAATTATTTCCGCATGAGCGCCGACCATCGCCTCATCTTCGGCGGCGGCGAACGTTACACGCCGGACCCGCCAGCGGACATGGCCGCATTCGCGCGTGGGCATATGCTCAAAGTGTTTCCGCAATTGGAGCGCGCGCGCATCGATTATGCCTGGGGTGGGTTGGTGTCGGTGACGATGTCACGACTGCCGCACATCGGGCGCACCGGCGATCTCTTCTTCGCGCACGGCTATTCGGGGCTTGGTGTGTTGTTGCCGGCGTTGACGGGCAAAGTCCTGGCCGAAGCCATGGCGGGGACGGCAGAGCGCTTCGATTTGCTCGCGGGCCTCGCGCCGCCGGAATTTCCGGGCGGCGCCGCGTTGCGCTCGCCGCTCTATGTGCTGGGCATGCTCTGGTACGCGTTGCGCGACCGGCTTTAGCGCTTCAGCGCGACGGCCTTTTTCGCCGCCTCTTCGATCGACGCCCAATCGCCCGCTTTGATCTTGTCGTTCGGCGCGATCCAGGAGCCGCCGACGCAGAGCACGTTGTCGAGTGCGAGATAGGCCGGCGCTTTTTCGAGCGTGATTGAGCCCGTAGGGCAGAAGCGCGCCTTTGCCAGCGGCGCGCCAATGCCTTTGATGGCGCCCGCGCCGCCCAATTGTTCGGCGGGGAAGAATTTGAAATGCGTGTAGCCGAGTTCCAGGCCGCGCATGATTTCGCTGGCGGTGGCGACGCCCGGAATGAACGGGATCGACGCGTTCTCCGCCGCCTTCATCAATTTCTTGGTGCCGCCGGGCGAGAGCGCGTAGCGCGCGCCGGCATCGATCGCGGCTTTGAGATCATCTTCGCTGAGCACTGTGCCGGCGCCGACGATCATTTCTGGCGCCGCGTCCGCCACGGCGCGGATGGCGCCGAGGGCTGCCGGCGTGCGCAGCGTGATCTCGATCGTATTGATGCCGCTGGCGAGCAGCACGCGCGCGAGCGGTTCGGCGTGGCCGACATCCTCGATCGTGACGACCGGCAGAACCGGCGTTAGCGACATCACATAAGCGGAGGTCAGCTTCTCGCTCATCGGCGCACATCCGATCCTGACGCGGAGAGGTGGAACAGCACGTCGGCTTCGCTGGCGAGATTGAAATCGCCCGGAATAGTGTGCTTGAGGCACGCGGCGGCGACGGCGAAATCGAGCATGTTTTGATCGTTGCTGCCTTTGGCCAGCCCGTGCAGCAGGCCAGCGGCAAACGCGTCCCCGCCTCCGATACGGTCGACGATGCCGGTGATCGCGTTATTGCCTGTGCGCGTCGCGCCGGAGCGGGTGAACATCACGCCACGCAATTCGTGATGATCGGAGCTGACGACCTTACGCTCAGTGGCGGCGATGCGTTGCAGGTTCGGATAGCGCGCGAATGCGACCTTCGCGGCTTCTTCATCGCTGCCGCATTTGTCGCCGGTGACGAGCGTGATGTCGCGTGCGTTGGCGAACATGAGATCGGCTTCGGCAAAGAGCGCGTTCAAGGTCGGGCGTGGGTCGTCGCCGCGCACTTCCCAAAGCTTGGCGCGGAAATTGGCGTCGAACGACACCTTCACGCCGTAGCTGCGCGCGGCTTTCACGGCGCGAAGCGCGGCTTCAGCGGCGTTGGCGCTGACGGCGGGCGTGACGCCGGAGACGTGCAGCCAATCGGCGCCGCCGAGTGCGGTTTTCCAATCGATCGCGTCGGGCGCGGCGAGTGCGAAGGCGGATTGCGCGCGATCATAGAGCACGTCGGACGGACGTTGGCCGGCGCCGGCGGTCATGAAATAAAGACCCATGCGGCCCGCGCCATGTTGCACGCCGTTCGTGTCGACGCCGTAGCGGCGGAGTTCGCCGAGCGCGCCTTGGGCGAGTGCATTGTCCGGCACAACGCTGACCATGCGCGTGTCATGGCCCAAGCGTGCCAGCGAGATTGCGACATTGGCTTCGGCGCCGCCATAATGCGTCGTCAGCTGCGGCGTCTGCAGCAGCAATTCGCGGCCAGGCGGCGATAGGCGAATGAGCAATTCGCCGAAACAGACGAAGCGAGTCACGTGAACCTCTTAATGCCGGCTCAGCGCGCGAGCCAGCCCCCGTCCACCGGGATGATGGCCCCGTGGACGTAATCCGACGCGGCGCTGGCCAGGAACACGGCCGCACCGCCGATATCGCGCGATTCACCCCAACGGCCGGCCGGGATGCGGTCGAGGATTTGCGCATTGCGGTTGGGGTCCGCGCGCAGCGCCTCGGTGTTGTCGGTGCTCATATAGCCCGGCGCGATCGCGTTCACGTTCACGCCTTTGCCGGCCCATTCGCAGGCGAGCAATTTGGTGATGCCGGCGAGGCCGCTTTTGCTGGCGGTGTACGAGGGCACGCGGATGCCGCCTTGGAAGGAGAGCATCGAGGCGATGTTGATGATCTTGCCGTGGCCTTGGCCGATCATGTGGCGGCCGACGGCTTGGGCAAGGAAGAACGCGGACTTGAGATTGGTGTCGATCACCGCGTCCCAATCGTCTTCGGTGAAGTCGACGGAATCGTTGCGGCGGATGATTCCAGCATTGTTCACGAGGATATCAACTTTGCCGAATTCGTCGATTGTCCGCTGCACAATGCCGGCGATTGGCGCTGTGGAAGAGAGATCAGCTTCGATCGAGAGAAAGCGGCGACCGAGCGCCTTCACCTGCGCGCCCGTTTCTTCCGCTGGACGGCGGCTGGTCGAGGCGATGTCTGCGCCAGCCTCCGCCAAAGCGAGCGCAATGGCTTGACCCAGGCCGACATTGCCGCCGGTGACGATCGCGGTTTTGCCGGCAAGGCTAAACGGATTGGCGCTCATGGCTCCCTCAGATTCTTCTTGTTTGGTGCGGTTTCGCTGGGCCTTACGACGCGCGCACGCGGCGCACGTAGTCAGCGATCGCTTGGTCCTGGGCGTTAGCGAAGAAGATCTCTTCAAAGCGCTCGCCCGCGAGAGCGCTCTTCAGCAGCTCCTGATCGACCGATTTCAACACCGTCAGCATGTCGTGGCAGGAAGCCGCCTTCAATTCCTTCAGAATGCCGCGGTTCTTCGCCATGACCTGCGCGCGCTCTTTCGGATAGCCGAGGCCACGCTCGCCGTCGAAGAGCTTGCGATAGCAATCCTGCAGATTGAGTTCCGCGGCCCAGCCGAAGCCCTTGGCGTAGGGCATGGCGATGGCGTTGCCGTCATTGATCTGGCCGAACAGGAATGCGTCGGTCGGGTCCGCGATCAAGCCGCAGAACACGCCGGGCATCGCATTGCACGCAAGCATCGAGCCCATGCCGGTGCCGCAACCGGTGACAACGAAATCCGCGGCCTTCGAATTGAGCAGGATGCCGGCGAGAAGCCCGTTCATCACGTAGGTCAGCGAGGCTTTGTCCTCGGCGCTGTACATTCCGTAGTGGTGCACTTGGTGGCCGAGCGGCTCAGCGACCGATTTCAGCGCGTCATGCACGATGCTGCTTTTTGCGGCTTGGCTGTTCTCGATAATGAGCGCGATTTTCATGGGGCTGATCCTGTTTGGCTTAGAGCTTCAGGGCTTGTTCTGGTCGGGGCGTACGCCGGCCGAATTTAGGCCGGCCTCCGGTGCAATTGATCTTCTTGGTAACCGGTGTCAGAATCCGATTCAAGCGGCTTCTCTGGGGCAAGCTCAGCGTGGGGCGGGCCCGGTAGAGTCGCGGACGACCAGGGCGGGTGAGGTGGCCGGGGCGGCTTCGCGGGGCGGGGCCTCGTCCTCGTCGGCCTCGGAAAAGCCGATGAGCTTTTCTGCGGCCATGCGGCCGATTTCACGGGTCGGCGTGCGCACGGTGGTCAGCGGCGGCCACACGGAGGAGGCGATTTGGAAGTCGTCGAAACCCACCACGGAGACATCGTTCGGGCACGTCAGCCCGGCGCGGCGCACGGCGTGCAGCACGCCGGCGGCCATTTCGTCATTGGCGGCGAATATGGCGGTTGGCCGGGGTTCTCGCTTCAACAATTCGGCGCCGCAGGAGATGCCGGTTTCGAACGTATAGGCGCCCTGGATGATGTAGTTTTCATCGAGTTTCAGGCCGCGATCTTTCAACTCTTCGACAAAGCCGCCGTAGCGCTCATGCGAGGAGCGGAAGCTGGGTGGGCCGGAGATGAAGCCGATGCGGGTGTGGCCGAGTTCGGCCAGATGCCGCGCGGCGGCGCGGCCGCCTTGGCGGTCGTTCGAGACGATGATGTGCTGGGGTTCGTCCACCGGCACGGAGGCGATGCGGATGTAAGCGCAGCCAATTTCATCGAGAATGGCTTTGACGCGATCATCTTCCGAGACGGACGGCGTCAGCACCACGCCGGAAAGTTTCTGGCGCTCGATGAAACGCCGAAAATCTGCGAGAAACGTTGGATTTCCGCGATTGCAGGGATGGACGACGAGCTCATAGCCGGAGCCGCGCATGGCATCGAGCATGCCGAGTTGCATGTTGACGACATATTGCGGGTTCGGGTTGTCGTAGACGAGACCGATCAGGAACGAGCGGCGGAAGGCAAGGCCGCGCGCTTGTGGATCGGGCGAGAAGCCGATCTCGGCGATGATGCGGTTGATGTTTTCCCGCGTCTCTCCCTTAACGAACGGCGATTGGTTTATGACGCGCGAGACCGTCTTTTTGGAGACCCCGGCCAAGCGTGCGACGTCGTTGATTGTGGGTTTCTTTTCCCCGCTCAGACCGCGCCGCGGCGGCGTTTTATCGTCATCAGCCATTGTGCCGGGAAGATAGGCGCCGCGGGCGCGAATTGGCAATGCAATTGTCGCGGGACAATGGCACACAGACAAAGCGTTGGCGCCCTGTTTGCGCCCGCGCCCGAACACTAGTTTGAAGAGCGCATGGCAGAGTTCATCCCCGTCCCCCCGTTCGATCTGGTTGTCTTCGGCGCCACGGGCGATCTCTCGCTGCGAAAATTGTTTCCAGCGCTGCTGCACCGCTTCCTGGACGGACAAATCCCGCCGCAGTCACGCCTCATTGGCGTGGCGCGTTCGGACCTCGATACCGAGAGCTTCCGCAACATGGTGCGCGAAAGCCGGGGCAAGTTTTCGCCAAACGCCTGCGTGGATGAGAGCAGGTGCGAGGATTTTCTCCGCCATATTGAATACGCGCGTGTCGACGCGAGTGCGCCGGCGGAGCAATGGTCGGCGCTCAAGGATTTGCTGGCGAACGGCAATGGCAACGTTCGTATCTTCTATCTCTCCACTGCGCCCTCGCTGTTCGTGACCATCGCGGAGCGCCTGCGGGAAACCGATCTGGCCACGCCGACCTCGCGCATCGTGTTGGAGAAGCCAATCGGCCGCGATCTCGCCTCCTCGCGCGCGATCAATGACGGTGTGGGGCGCGTGTTTGACGAACATCGCACGTTCCGCATCGACCATTATCTCGGCAAGGAGACAGTGCAGAATCTGCTGGTGCTGCGTTTCGCCAATATGATGGTGGAGCCAGTCTGGTCTCGCGCGTATATCGATCACGTGCAAATCACGGCGGCCGAAGAGCTCGGCGTCGAAGGCCGCGCCGACTATTACGACAAGTCCGGCGCCTTGCGCGACATGGTGCAGAACCACTTGTTGCAGCTGCTCTGTCTGGTTGCGCTGGAATCGCCAAACTCGATGGATGCGGATGCGATCCGCACCGAGAAGCTCAAGGTGCTCTCCGCGCTACGTCGCATTGGACCAATGGATGTCGCGGCTAAGACGGTGCGCGGACAATACAAGGCGGGGCTCGTCGGCGGGCAACCGGCGCCGGCCTATGCCGACGAAGTGGGCCGGCCGTCGCGCACCGAGACGTTCGTGGCGATCAAGGCGGAAGTGGACAATTGGCGCTGGGCCGGGGTGCCGTTCTACCTGCGCACCGGTAAGCGCATGAGCGCGCGCCGGTCCGAGATCGTGGTGCAGTTCAAGGATACGCCCGTGCCGATTTTTGGCGCGAACGCGGGCTTGCCGAACAGATTGGTGTTGCGTTTGCAGCCCGATGAAGGCGTGCGGCTGTGGCTCAATATGAAAGAGCCGGGGCCGGGCGGTTTGCGCATTCAAGCCGCGCCGCTTGATCTCACGTTCGAGGACGCGTTTGGCGTGCGTTATCCGGATGCGTATGAGCGATTGTTGATGGACGTGGTGCGCGGCAATCTCTCGCTCTTCATGCGCCGGGATGAAGTCGACGCGGCGTGGAAGTGGGCTGACGAATTGTTGGCCGCGTGGGATGCGAACGGCGCCGAGCCTTATCCGTACGCCGCCGGCTCCAACGGGCCAACGCAATCAGCGTTGCTGCTGGATCGCGACGGTCGCGCTTGGTGGGATCCGGATTGATGGTTCGCGCGCTCGCCTTAAGCATGTTCCTGATAGCCGGCGCCGACCCTGAACCGTCGAACATTTCCGCTTCGGATGAGTCGGGCGTGACAGAGTTCATGGATGGCATTGGTGCTGTCGTAGAGGGCGGTGCCGTCGAGTGGAACGCCGCATCGGTAGGTGAGCGGCGTGGGGCAGTCAGCCGAATCGTGTTCGAACAATTTGGTCCTGGCGCGGTTGATCCCATGTCCGAGCGTGAACGAGAATTGGCTACGCTTGCGCTGCAACAATGTGTCGAGACAAGCATCCAGAATTCGAGTTTTCGAGATGCTGCGGTGGAGTGCATCGATGAGCTTGGCCTAGAAACGATGTAGTGAGCGCTTATGGCCGAATTGAATTCAACTGTTGCACAGGTCACTGAACGCATCGCGCAGCGCAGTGCAAAGCGCCGGCGACGCTATCTTGATCTGATTGATGCGTATGATCCAACCAAGCCCGCGCGCGTGAAGCTCGCCGAAGCGAACCAGGCGCACACGTCGGCTGGTTGCGCGGTGCAGGATAAAATCCAATTACTTGGCGGCAAATGGCCGTCGATCGGCATTGTGACCGCCTACAATGACATGCTCTCGGCGCATGCGCCCTATGAGCGTTTTCCTGATGTGATCCGCAAAGCCGCGCGCGAAGCCGGCGCGGTGGCGCAAGTCGCGGGCGGCGTGCCGGCGATGTGCGATGGCGTCACGCAGGGCTTCGAGGGCATGGAGCTGTCGCTGTTCTCGCGCGATGCGATTGCGCTGAGTACGGCGGTCTCGCTCTCGCACGCGACGTTCGATGCGGCGCTGCTGTTGGGGATTTGCGACAAGATTGTGCCGGGCCTTCTGATTGGCGCGCTCCGGTTTCCCTGGTTGCCGGCGATCCTTGTGCCGTCTGGGCCGATGCCATCGGGTTTGCCGAACAAGGAGAAAGCGGCGCGGCGCCAGCTCTTTGCTGAAGGCAAAATCGGCCGTGAGGACTTGTTGAAGGCAGAAGCGGAGAGTTATCACGCGCCGGGCACGTGCACCTTCTACGGCACGGCGAATTCCAATCAAATGATGATGGAGATGATGGGCCTGCATATGCCCAGCGCCGCATTCGTGCCGCCGAACACGCCGTTGCGCGATGCGTTGACTGTCGCGGCGACGAAGCGCGCGGCGGCGATCACCGGGCTTGGCAAAGATTATCGCCCGATTGGCCGCGTGGTCGATGAGAAGGCGATCGTCAACGCGATGATCGGCCTGATGGCGACGGGCGGCTCGACCAATCATTTCATTCATCTGCCCGCCATCGCGTTGGCGGCGGGTATCGAAATCAATTGGGACGATTTCGCGGAGCTCTCGCGCGTGACGCCGCTGCTGGCGCGCATCTATCCGAATGGCTCGGCGGACGTGAACCATTTCCACGATGCGGGCGGCATGGCGTTATTGGTGCGTGAATTGCTCGATGCGGGCTTGCTGCACGGAGATATTGTAACGGTCGGCGGCGACGGCCTGGCTGCGTATACGCAAGAGCCATTCCTCGCCGGTGAAGCGCTAAGCTGGCGCGATGCGCTAGCGACGAGCGGTGATGAGGGCGTGTTGCGCGGCGCCAGCAAGCCATTTGCGAACGATGGCGGCTTGCGCCTTATGAGCGGCGGCCTGGGCCGCGCCTGTGTGAAGGTCTCCGCTGTGGCGGACGACAAGCGCGTGGTGGAAGCGCCAGCGCTTGTGTTCGATTCACAGGCCGAAGTGCAGGCGGCGTTTAAACGAGGTGATCTCGATCGTGATTGCGTGCTCGTTGTGCGTGGGCAGGGGCCGCGCGCCAACGGCATGCCCGAGCTGCACAAATTGATGCCGCTGATCGGCGCGCTACAGGATCGCGGCTTCAAGATCGCTCTCGTGACGGACGGGCGTTTATCAGGCGCAAGCGGCAAGGTGCTGTCCGCCATCCACGTCACGCCCGAGGCGGCGGAGGGTGGGCCGATCGCGAAAGTGCGTGATGGCGATCTGATCCGCGTCGATGGCGAGGCCGGTGTGCTTGAGGTGCTTACGCCAGCGGATTGGCGTGAGCGGGCGCCGTCGCAGCTTGATCTGGCCGGCCATGCGCGCGGGGTGGGCCGCGAGCTGTTCGCGCTGTTCCGGCAAAATGCCTGCTCGGCCGAGCGCGGCGGATCGGCGTTTCCCGACTACGATCCGCTCTAGTCTTCGTGGCGGCGCGCCACGCGCTCGCGGAACGCCTCGTCGCGCATGGCCGGCGCGAAGCCTTCGCCGACGGAGATCTCCAGATTTCGGTCACGTCCGCCGCCCAACGGTATGGCGAGATGCTCGACGTTGCGGAACACGGTGAAGTCGCCCGCGACGAAGGGCATATAATCAGTACGCTGATGCACGATCAGCACCCGCGCACCTTCTTCGGGCCGCATCGGGTCTCGGGACTCGGCCGAATTCTCAGCCTCGCCATGCAGCAGCCACATCCGCAGCGGCGGCAGCGGCGCGCCCTCGCGGCGCAGATCGCGCCAATGGTAATTGAGCTCGAAATAGAGATCGCGGTCATCGACCATGATCGCCGTAAACGGGGTCTCGCCTGGCGCTGTGGTGGCGCGCACCGCGATCGCTTGCGCAGTCTCAGACCACCCCTGCGCGTTGCGGATATTCTTGAATTGCGTGGCGAAGCTGGGGTTGAAGACGAACATGCCGGCGATGAACAGGCCCAACGCCATGTTCACGGCCGTTGCCCCAAGCAGTACAACACGCCCCTTGCGCGTCGCAAACAGGACGCCTGTCAGCCACACGACAATGGCGGGATACGCCACAGCCGCCCAATTTGCGTTTGCGCGAGAAATGAACGCGATGATCGAGATGAACAGGAAAGGCGGCAGCACGTAAGCGAAGAGAAATTTGTCCTCGATGGTGTTGGTTTCGCCGCGCCGCACCGCGCGCCATACGAGCCAGATCAGCGCGAAAAAGACCAAAGGCCCCAAAACCGCGCCCTGACCGCCGATGAATTCGAACAATTCATCGAAATGGAACATGTCATCGACGTTGAGGCCCGCGTTCGAGGCCGTGTGTCGCGCTGTGGCGAAGCCGTTCTGGGCGTTCCAGTACAGGTTGGGCGCCAGGATTAACGCCGCAATCGCACCGGCGACCCAGCCACGACCTTTCGCGAGCGCTTGGCGCACGGGTTCAAGCCAAAAGGCCGCAAGCGCCGTACAGACCACGAAATAGAGCATCGCGTATTTCGCCAGCGCGCCAAGGCCGACGCAGACGCCAACGACGACCGCCCAAGCCATCGCCCGCGTGTTCACCAGTCGCCACATCGCCAATAGCGCGACGCTCCAGAGCGGCAGCAGCATCGCGTCTGTCGAGATCAGGCTGGATGAGAAGAACACGCCCGGCAGCATCAGCCAGCCGAAGCCCGCCCAGAAGCCTGGCCATGCGCCGAAAATCGAACGACCGAGCAGATAGAGCGCGGTGGCGGCTACGGCGTGCGCGAGCGGCGCGCCCAGGCGCACCGCCCATTCGGCATCGCCAAAGATCGCGGTGGTGGCGCCGATCACCCAGGCGATCATCGGCGGCTTGGTGAAATAGCCCCACTCGAAGCTGCGCGACCACGCCCAATATTGCGCCTCGTCGACGCCCAGGCCGACGGGGTTCAAAAAAAGCAGATTGATGCGGATCGCGGTCATCACGATCAGCACGGCTGCGAAAGCGAGGCTCGCGCGGTCGAAGGCGGCCTGGAACGGCGTCATAGGCGTCTCGGATTATCCCCGCCCGCGTCTTAGCCGAACGGGGCGGGGTGCGCCAGAAGCGGGGCGCATCTTGCGCGGAGGTCGTAAACGCCTATCTGGCGTCGTTTGCATGCGCTAAGGAGCGGCCATGACGACGATTCCAGCCGAATGGCAGCCCCACAAGGCGATCTGGACCGCTTGGCCGTCCGCCGCTGATCTTTGGGGAGAAGATTTGGAGCCGGCGCGCGCCGAGGTCGCGGCGATGATCCGCGCACTCGCCGATGGCGGTAAGGGCGACAAGATGCGCGTGCTGGCGCACGGGCGTGAGGCGGAAGCGACGGCGAAACTGGCGCTTGGCCAAAACGCTGAAATCATTCCGGGCGCGTTTGGCGACATCTGGTTTCGCGACACGGGGCCGATCTTCACCGCGGACGGCCAAGCTCTAGGCTTCAAGTTCAACGGCTGGGGCGGCAAGTATCAGCTGCCGCATGACGATGAAGT
This sequence comes from Vitreimonas sp., assembly GCF_036392335.1. Taxonomy (NCBI): domain Bacteria; kingdom Pseudomonadati; phylum Pseudomonadota; class Alphaproteobacteria; order Hyphomonadales; family Hyphomonadaceae; genus Vitreimonas; species Vitreimonas sp. The sequence goes on along the minus strand of NZ_DASVYD010000027.1, from coordinate 61,774 downwards.
CGCCGCGCGTGTCGCGCTGCTGGCGGGCGCCGGCTTCAAGCAGAACGATTTTATTCTGGAAGGCGGCGCCATCGAGATGGATGGCGAAGGCACGCTGCTGACGACGCGCCAATGCCTGCTCAATCCCAACCGCAATGCGCACTGGACCGAAGAAGGCGCCGAGGTCGCGCTGAAGAAGGCGCTCGGTGTGACGAAAATCTTGTGGCTCGATGAAGGTTTGGCGAATGACCATACCGACGGCCACATCGACAATCTCGCGCGCTTCGTCGCGCCGGGCAAAGTCGTGTGCCAGGCGCCGTTCGGGCGCGAAGATCCGAATTTCGAAGTGCTGGAAGAAATCGCGCTGTCGCTGGCGGCGATGAGTGACGCTGCGGGCCGCAAGCTTGAGGTGATCCGCATTCCGTCGCCGGGTGTCGTCGTCGACGAGGACGATGATCCGATCCCTGCCAGCCACATGAATTTCCTGATCGGCAATTCCACGGTTGTGGTGCCGATCTATTCGGGCAGCGGCGATGACGCCGTGAATGCGCTGGCGCCGCTCTTCCCGGGCCGGAAGGTCGTCGGGCTTTCGTCGCACGCCATTCTCACGGGCGGCGGCTCGTTCCACTGCATCACGCAACAGGAGCCGGCATGAGCACGCCTGTGATCCAATTCTGGTTCGAGTTCGCCTCGACCTATTCCTATCCCGCCGCGATGCGTATCGAGGCGGCGGCGAAGGCGCGCGGCGTTGTCGTCGAATGGCGACCGTTCTTGCTGGGGCCGGTGTTCGCCTCGCAAGGCTGGCAGGACTCGCCGTTCAATATTTATCCGATCAAGGGCAAATACATGGTGCGCGACCTGCAGCGCACCTGTGCCGCGCTCGATCTGCCGTTCACGATGCCCAATCCGTTTCCGCAAAACGGGCTGCTCTGCGCACGCATCGCCGCCGCGCTCGAAGGCCCGCTGCGCGCGCGCTTTGCGCAGGCCGTCTATCAGCTTGAATTCGGCGAAGGCCGCACCATTTCGGACCCGTTGACGGCGGCGGAAGCGTTGCGCCGCGCCGGGCTCGACACCGCCATGGTCGAGCTCGCGCAAAGCGACGACGTGAAGTCCGCGCTGCGTGCGTCCACCGAGGAAGCGCAAGCGCTTGGCATCTTTGGCGCGCCCACCTTCGTGACCGCCGACAAGGAATTGTTCTGGGGCAATGACCGCTTGGAAGCCGCGCTCGATTGGGCGGTTCAGGGACATCTCTAATGCCACGCACGATTAGAGTCGCCGCGATCCAAACCAGCTACGGCGAAGACCTGAAAGCCAATATCGAGAAGACCGAACGCTTCGTGCGCGAAGCGGCGGGCAAGGGCGCGCAAGTGATCTTGCCGTCGGAGCTTTATCAGGGGCCGTATTTCTGCACGACGCAGGAAGAGAAATGGTTCGCCACGGCGTATGAGGCGGCGACGCACCCGTGCGTGGTGGCGATGGCGCCAGTGGCGAAGGAATTGGGCGTCGTTGTGCCGGTCTCGATCTTCGAGCGCGCCGGCCCGCAATATTACAATTCGATCGTCATCCTCGATGCGGACGGCAAGCAGCTTGGCGTCTATCGCAAGAGCCACATTCCTGACGGCCCCGGCTATCAGGAGAAATATTATTTCCGCCCCGGCGATACCGGTTTCAAAGTTTGGGACACCGCGTTCGGCCGCATCGGCGTTGGCATTTGCTGGGACCAATGGTTTCCCGAATGCGCGCGCGCGATGGCGATCCAAGGTGCGGAAGTGCTCTTCTACCCAACCGCGATCGGCAGCGAGCCGCACGATAGCTCGCTCGACACGCGCGATCCGTGGCGGCGCGCGATGCAGGGCCATGCCGTGTCAAACGTGATCCCGGTGGTGGCGAGCAATCGCATCGGTACGGAAGCGAGCGGGCAGAAATTCTACGGCTCCAGCTTCATCGCCGATCATCGCGGCGATCTGGTGCAAAGCTTCGAGCGCGCAGACGAAGGCGTGCTGGTGCACGAATTCGATCGCGACTTCCTCGACCGCCACCGCGCCGCGTGGGGTTTCTTCCGTGACCGACGGACGGAGCTTTATCGCTAATGACCCAAACCCTTCGCATCGATTTCGTCTCGGACGTGGCGTGCCCTTGGTGCGTGGTCGGCTTGCGGTCTTTGTTACAGGCGTTGGATGCGGTGGGCGATCAGGTGAAGGCGGAGATCCGCTTCCAGCCGTTCGAGCTCAATCCGAACATGGCGCCGGAAGGCGAGAACACGACCGAGCACATTCAGAAGAAATACGGCGCCTCGCCGGAGCGCTCGGCGGCGACGCGCCAAGCCATCAAGGAAAACGGCGAGCGCTTTGGCTTCACGTTCAATTACAGCCCCGAGAGCCGCATCTGGAACACGTTCGATGCGCACCGGCTGCTGCATTGGGCCGGCCTTGAAGGAAAGCAACTCGCGTTGAAGGAAGCGTTGTTCAAGTCAAACTTCACCGATCAGCGCCCCACGAACGATCCGGTCGCACTAGCCGATGCTGCGGCTGAAGCCGGCCTAGATCCTGCCCGCGCGCGCCAAATTTTGGCATCGGACGAGTTCGCAGCCGAAGTGCGGGCCGAAGAAGAGCATTGGCGGCGCAACGGCATTCAGGCCGTGCCGTCGGTGATCTTCAACGAACGCTGGCTCATCCAAGGCGGCCAGCCGCCGCACGTGTTCGAACAAGCGATCCGCGAGATCGTGGCGGGCACGGCGCGCGAAGCGGTCTAACGCAGCTCCAAATCCGCCAGCACCGGCTCCGCCGTCGCCTTCGCGTAATCGCGTGTATGCGAGCCCCAGTTTTGGGTGATGCGGCCAGCGGCGTTTTTGTACCACGAGGCGCAGTGCGGATCGGCCCAGACGGTCTTCGCCAATTGATCTTGCAGCGCCGCGTTGAAGCGCGTTTGCGCATCCTCCCGCACACCGACGGTGCGCGCGTTTTGCGCCCGCGTGGCGGCGAGCGCTTTGATTATATACTCCACCTGGCGCTCGATCATGAAGGTGATCGAATTGTGCGCGAGATTGGTGTTTGGCCCGTAGAGCATGAACATGTTCGGGAAGCCCGCGGTAAGCAGGCCGAGATAGGCTTGCGGCCCATCCTTCCAGGCATCGTTCAGGTGCACGCCGCCGCGGCCGTAAACATCGAGCGACCAGTGCCAGTCGGTGGTCTCAAAGCCGGTGGCGTACACGATCACGTCGCCTTCGTGCAGCACGCCGTCGCGGGTGACGACGCCAGTCTCGGTGATCCGTTCAATCCGCTCCGTCACGAGCGAAACATTGTCCCGCATCAGCGCGGGGTAGAAATCATCGACGATCAGCACGCGCTTGCAGCCGATCGGATAGTCGGGCGTGAGCTTCTTGCGTAGCGCCTCGTCCGGCACTTGCGCGTGCAGGTGATCCAGTGCTTGACGGGTCAGCGCGGCGCGCCCTTCCGGCGTCCATTCGAAGGCTTGCCAGAAGAAATGATCGGCGCGCTCATAGATCAGCTCGCGGGTCATCGCGCCGAGCTTCATGGCGACCGCAGGATTGGTCATCAGCAGCGCTTTATCTTCCGGCGTAATCGCTTGATCCATGCGCGGGATGCACCAATTCGGCGTGCGCTGGAACACAGTGAGGTGCGCGGCCTCCTTCGCCACTTCCGGAATGAGCTGCACGGCGCTGGCGGCCGAGCCGATGCAGAGCACGCGCTTGCCCTTGAGGCTGACGCTCTGGTCCCAGCGGGCCGAGTGCATGGACGCGCCCTTGAAGCCGTCGCGGCCGGGGATATCGGGCCATTGCGGACGGTTGAGCTGGCCGAGCGCGGGAACGATTACGTCGGCCTCGTACGTAGCGCCGGCGCGCGTCGTCAGCGTCCACGCTGATTTCGCATCGTACCAAACGGCTTTCACCGGCTCTTCGTTGACTCTCAAATGTGGGCCCAGCTGAAACCAATCACAGAGGTCGTTGGCGTATTCGCGGATTTCCGGGCCGCGCGCGTAGAGGTGGCTCCATTTCGGCGTCGGCGCGAACGAGAATTGGTAGAGCGCGACCGGCACATCGCAGGCGCAGCCCGGATAGGCATTGTCGCGCCAGGTGCCGCCGACGCCATCCGATTTTTCCAGGATGGTGATGTCGGTGTAGCCCGCCTGCTTCAGCTGGATCGCCGCGCAAAGCCCGCCAAGACCGGCGCCGATGATTGCCACGCGCATGCGCTTCCTCCCGTATGTTCTGTTTTGCGGGAGCCTAGTACGAAGCGGGCGGCGGCGCATCCGTGCCGTTGGGGCGCCGAACCAGGCGTTAGGCGCCTAGCATTTCCAATAGGGCGGGCTTCAGCGCCACGTCGCCGACCGCAAGCACCTGGCCGCCTTGGGCCGCGTCCCCGCCGCGCCACGAGACGACATCGCCGCCAGCGCCGCGAATGATCGGAATGAGCGCGGCGATGTCGAAGGCCTTGAGGCCGCTTTCAATCACGCAATCGAGATAGCCCGCGGCGACCATGGCGTAGGCGTAGCAATCATAACCGTAGCGCGTGAGTTTTGCGGCGTTTCGGACGCGGGCAAACGCGTCAGCCTCAGCACCGTGGAAAAGATAGGGATCCGTCGTGGAGGCGAGTGCTTGACTGAGGTCGGCGCAGGGGCGCGTACGGATGGCTTGCGTGTAGCCACGCGCGGTGACGTTCGCCGCGGCGTTCCAACCGCGATAGCGCTCGTCGAGATAGGGTTGATCCATCACGCCGATTAGCGGCTGGCCCTCGAAATAGAGACCGATCAGCACGCCCCAAGACGTGAGCCCTGAGATAAAGGCGCGCGTGCCGTCGATCGGATCGAGCACCCATTGATACCCGCTCGCGCCGGCGCGCGCGCCATATTCTTCGCCAAGAATGGCATGCTCCGGATATTCGCGCTCGATCAGCGCCCGCATCGCAGCTTCGGCGGCTTTGTCGGCGTCGGTGACAGGATCGAAGCGATCACCGCCTTTGTGGTCTATCGCGTGCGCGCTACGGAAGAACGGCAGAATCGCGCCGCGCGCGGACTCGGCCAGCACGTCAGCGAATGCGAGGAGGCGAGGAATGTCGTGCGCGACCATCGCGCTCCTTCAAGCACAACGAAAGCGGGCCCGCCATAGGCGAGCCCGTTTCCCTTGCCCCAAACCAGCGCGGCGGATTAGGCCGCGTCGGTGGATTCGTCTTGCAGCGCCTTCGCGAGGTCCAGCAGGCGGCGGCGCGGACGTTCGCCGAGCTTGTAATAAGCGCGGATCAGTTCCAGCGTTTCCTTTTGCGAGAGCACATCGGCCGCGATCAGATCGCGATCGTTGGCAGGTGCGCCCGGCGCGCCCGGCGTCGCCGGAGCCGCAGCAGCCTGCAGGCCTTCGAAGAAGTAATTCACCGGCACGTTCAGCGCGACAGCGAGTTCGTACAAACGGCTCGCAGTGACGCGATTGGCGCCGCATTCATATTTTTGGATCTGCTGGAAGCGGATGCCAATGGACTCAGCCAATTGTTGTTGGGTGAGGCCCAGAAGCCGGCGACGGCGGCGAAGCCGCTTGCCGACATGGAGGTCAATGGCGTTAGCCATGAGTAGCGCCCTTATTCGCGGCGGTTCCCCCATTGGGCCCGCCTGTTGTGCGAAAGGGGAAGAGCAAGGCTCGCGCCATCATTTCGAGGGGGTGTTTGACCCGTTTACACGCGCTCAACCACGCGGCTTTGCGCGCGTGAGGTGAGTTCCGCCCCGAAATGGCGCCAGCGATTTGGTGAACGCGGCGCGCCCCTTTTTCGTCATTGCATCGCCTCGCGAGGCGCACGTTCGCCCTTAGGGTGGCGATCGTTAGATTGTGGGACATTGCGATGCGAATTCGAGCTTTGCTGGTTGTGGCGGCCCTTGTGGTGAGCGGCTGCGCTTCAACCCAGAACCTGCTGACCTATCCCGCCGGCTGGTCGGACGCCGATGTGATGGTCGGACGCGAGCGGTATCAGATATGGTTTCACGAGCGCCAGCCCACTGTGCTGGTGCAGCGCGGCGAGCCGCGCCCGCTTGGGCAGATGATCGCGCAAAACGTCACCATTCGCGCTGCCGATCAGTCGCCCGGCATTTTGACCTGGGGCGCGGCGGCGAATGCCGTGCTTCACCAGATCGGCTGCGGCGCGACCGAAGTGACCGGCTCCGATCAGATGCGCGAGATTAGCTATACGTGTCAGCCGGGCGTGAACGTCCGCAACGAGGTCGCCGCGCGGCGTGAGGAATGGCGCCGCGGCGTGATCGTGGAAGCGCCGGCCACGAACTGATTGACGGCCACCTGCAGCGTGGCACGCTGCAGGCATGGCGATCACCAAGGCTCGTGTTCGTAAATTGGCGCTAGCGCTCGAAGGCGCGAGCGAGGTTGTGCATGTGGATCGCCCAGCCTTCCGCACCAAGCGCAAAATCTTCGCCACCGTGCCGCCGGACGCGCAGGCCGTGAACCTCATGTTCGACCCGGCGACCCAGGAATTCTTCTGTGAGCAGGCGCCGGCAATGTTCGCGCCGGTGAGCGGCGGCTGGGGCCGCATGGGAATCACGGTGTGTGACCTGAAAGTCGCGGACGAGGCGACTTTCCTCTCCGCGCTCAAAGCTGCCCACGCTTTGGCAAAGCCTGCGCCAAAGAAGGCAAAGCGCACAGCCAAACGCAGCTAGGCCATGCGATAGAGTTTGCGATCGCCGCGAAGCAGCGCAGCCTCCTTGTTGGTGCTGCGGGGCCCATCAACTCGGCGTGTGAACGCATCCGGCGTGGAGCCAAGCCGCATCCCTTGCGTTGAGGTTCATGTGAACGCGCTGAAAGGTTTTGTTTAGCAATCAAGCGCAGCCTTTCTTTGCTCGGAGAAGTCCAATGCTCGAAAAGAAAATTGGCGAGCCTTGCCCGACCTGTTCGACGCCGTTGCAGCGTCGACGCTCCACGTTCCGTACGATCGTCGGCGACGTCGCGTTCTGCGCGCGCTGCTGCTCGTCGTTCGAACTGGCGAAGGAAGAGGATAAGGCGCTGGCCGCGTTCGGCCCGCCGCAATACGCGCTCTAGAGCGCGGCCAAGGTTTGAGGAAGCGACGCCGGACCGTGTGGCCCGGCGCCTTTAAGCTTCACCGATTGTCCAATTGCGCGCGCACGGCGGCCAAGCCATCGCGGGAAATGCGATAGGGGCCGCCATTTTCGCTCCGGATGAAACGACGCCGGCGCAGTTTCTTGAAGATTTCGAGCGTGCAATCGTTGAGCCGCCAACCGTCGCGGTTGACGCAATCGATCTCGATGATGTCGCCCTTCTCGTTCTTATAATGATGGATGCACCCGCCTTGGGCGAGCGCGTGCAGCGTGCGCTGCTCGTACTTCGAAATGTTCACTGGAAAGATCGCCTGATCTGAACACGTGCGTTCGCGATCCACACCGCGCGGTGTGGGGTTCAGAGCGGGTCGGCGTTATGCACACGCGGCCCGCGAGCGTCAGGCAATCTCGGTCGTCATAGGCGGCGGTCTGTGCCGCAAATCGCTGCGGAAAGCAATCAGCGCGGTCCACGCCAGAGAAATAGGGCGAACAGCGCGACGAACACCAGATCACCCATGCCCAGCATGAAGGTGGAGAACGGCACGATGCCGGCCTGGTATTGCAGTGTGCCCAGCACCGCCGCGCCGATCTTGCCGATCATGCCAATCCAAACGATGCCGCGGTTGCCCGCCGGGTTGTGCGCCACCATGGCGTAGCCGATGCCGAACATGGCGATCAGAAGCCCGGACATCATCAACGCAAACGGTGCGCCGGCGCCTTCGACGCCGAGCTGTGGTGCGAGCAGCGCCGGCGTCGCCAGCATCGTTCCGCCCACCGCCAAATTATAAAGCGCCGCCAAGGCGAACAGTACGCGCCAACCCATTTGATCCTCCCCACGTTTGGGGAAGGCTATCCAGGGCGCTGGAACAAAACTAGGTGATGCGCGCTTTCGGGGCTGGAATAGGCGGCCCTACCGTTTATCTCCGCCACAATGGCGTCTAAGACTGCCTTTATTGCTTCATTACGGTTAGGTTAGGAAAGTCCGGCTCCCCCATGCCCACACTCGCCCTTGTCGACGACGACGAGAACATCCTCGCTTCCCTGAAAGTCTTCTTTGAGGGCGAGGGCTACACTGTGCGCACCTATACGGATGGGGCCACGGCGCTGGCGGCGCTGTGCGAGACCCCGCCGGATCTCGCCATCCTCGACATTAAGATGCCACGTATGGACGGTGTCGAGGTGCTGCGCCGTTTGCGTCAGGGCTCGAACCTGCCGGTCATCTTCCTCACATCCAAGGATGATGAGATGGACGAGGTGGTCGGCTTCAATGTCGGCGCCGACGATTACATCACCAAACCCTTCTCGCAGCGCCTGTTGAACGAGCGCGTGAAGGCGTTGCTTCGTCGCACGCGCGCTGGCGCTCCCGGTGCGGAGGCGGCAGGCGACAAGAAGCCGATCGTGCGCGGCGAGCTGACGCTCGATCCCAACCGCCACGCCTGCACATGGAAAGGCGAACAAGTCCGCCTGACCGTGACCGAATTCCTCATCCTGCAAGCGCTTGCGCAGCGCCCCGGCTACGTGAAGAGCCGTGATCAGCTGATGGACGCTGCCTATGACGACCAAGTCTATGTCGACGACCGCACCATCGACAGCCACATCAAGCGGCTCCGCAAGAAATTCCGCGACATCGACGACAGCTTCGACGCGATCGAAACCCTCTATGGCGTCGGCTACAGATACAACGAAGCGTGAAGGTTTCCGCGCGGTTCTGAGGTCTCGGATCGCCCAGATCATCTTCATTTGGAACTTCGCCGGTCTCGCCTTTCTGGTGATCGGCGTGCTCCTGCTTACGGAAATGCGGGCGGGCCTGACCGACGCGCAATTCCGCAATTTGCGCACGCAAGGCGAGTTGATCACCAATCTGTTGATCGAGACCGGCACCGTGCAGGGCGATCCGTACCCTTACATCAACGAGCCCGCCGTCCGTGAAGTGTTGCGTCGCTTGTTGCCGCCGATCGCCGAAGGGGCTCGACCGGGCGCGAGCGGGCCGCGCGTGCGGGTTTTCTCCGCCGACGGACGGCTGATCGCCGACACGGACGTGATTTATGACCGGTTGGAAGAACGTCCGCTGGCGCTGGGTGAAGAAAGCGACATAGGCGCGCGCCTCGAAAGCGCGGCGCGGCGCGTGGAATATCTGCGCATCACGCCGTGGCGACCGAGCATCACGACCGAAGAGGAAATCGAACGCGGCATGCGCGGCGAGATCGCCCGCGGCGAGCGCCTGAACGAGAAGGGCGAGCGCGTGGTCTCGGTGACATTGCCGCTGCGCCGCGTCCAAGCCGTGTTGGGCGTCGTGACGTTGGAAAGTGCGGATGTGGAGCGCATCCTCGTCGCCGAGCGGGCGAGCATGATCCCGTTCGTACTGGGCGCGACGATTGCGATCTTCCTCTCGTCACTTCTGCTCGCACTTTTCATCGCGCGGCCGCTGCGGACACTTTCGGCTGCGGCTGATTCCCTACGTCTGAGTGGCGCTACCCGCCTTCAGCTGCCCGACATCAGCAAGCGCAAGGACGAGATCGGCGCGCTCAGCCATTCGCTCGAGCAGATGACCGACGCGCTGGCCGATCGCATCGACGCCAACGAACGCTTCGCCGCCGATGTCAGCCACGAGATCAAGAATCCGCTGGCGTCAATCCGCTCCGCTGTTGCCTCGGCGCGCGCCGCGCAAACGCCCGAGCAGCAAAGCCAAATGCTCGCCATCGTCGCGCAAGACGTCGTGCGGCTCGATCGTCTCATCACCGACATCGCGCGCGCCAGCCGCATCGAGGCCGAGACCGCGCGCGGTGATCTTGGTCAAGTGGATCTGGGCGCATTGCTGTTCGACATTGCCCGCGCCTATGAAACGCCTCCAGGCGAGAAGGCGCACGCCGAGGTGCACTTCAAGGGCGCTCGTCCAGAAGGTGCGCTGGTGATTGGCCAGCCAGGATCGCTCGGCCAAGTCTTCCGCAATCTGATCGACAACGCCCGTTCATTCAGCCCCGAGGGCGGGACGGTGACCGTGTCGGCACAGGTGCTCAAGACCAAGGAGGGGCAGATCGTGCGCGCCGTGGTCGAGGACGAAGGCCCCGGCATCCCGCCCGAGAACCTGGAGACGATCTTCCAACGCTTCTATACCCAGCGTCCGAAAGGAACGGCGTTTGGCGGCAATTCCGGCCTCGGGCTTTCCATTGCCCGACAAATTGTGACGTCGCACAGCGGCAAAATCCGTGCGGAAAACATCGAGGGCGCAGACGGCGAGGTGCGTGGCGCTCGCCTCATAGTTGAACTTCCGCTCGCCGGCGCCCCGCGACACTAGCGTTCGTCGAATTCTGCGTCAGGGGTGCGACTTGGCCTTTTCTCGCAACCGCGAAAGGGTATTGTGGCCGACCTTTACGCGAGTCCACCGGGTGGGTGGCGGGAGTAGGGAATGATCGGCGTCGTCGTGGTGTCGCACGGCCGTTTGGCGGACGAATTCGTCGCCGCGGCTGAGCACGTACTTGGGCCACAAGACCAAATGCGCGCCGTGGCCATTGGGCCCGACGACGACATGGAGGAGCGCCGCGCCGACATTCTCGACGCCGTGCGCGCCGTTGAGCGCGGCGACGGCGTCGTCATCCTCACTGACATGTTTGGCGGCACGCCCTCGAACCTCGCGATCTCCGTCATCAATCAGGTGAAAATCGAAGTGATCGCCGGCGTGAACCTGCCGATGCTGATCAAGCTCGCCGAGGTGCGAGAAAAAATGAAGCTTCCCGAAGCGGCGCTCGCCGCGCAGGATGCGGGGCGGCGCTATATTCGCGTCGCATCCGTCGAGCTGGCCGGGGGGCCGGCTTAACAACAACGATAAGCGCAGGATAAGCGCATGGGGCTGAAACGCACGCTTCCCATCATAAATATCCGTGGCCTGCACGCGCGCGCTTCGCGCAAGGTCGCGGAACTCGCGCTCTCCTATGACGACACCACCATCATGGTGCGGCGCGAGGGCGAAGAAGCTGACGCACGCTCGCTGATGGATTTGATGATGCTCGGCGCCGGCATCGGCTCCGAGATCGAGGTCGAGGCCGAGGGGCCGGCGGCCGAAGCCGCGCTGGATGCGCTCGAAGAATTGGTCGCGGCTAAATTTCACGAAGACGAATAAGGTGAGCGCGCCATTATTCGCCGACACTCTGAAGCTAACCCGCTCCGCGCCGAACCTCTGGTCTGGCGAAGCCGACACGCTGTTCAGCAATGGCGACAATCGTCAGTTTGGCGGCTGGGTCGCGGCGCTTTTGCTGAAGGCCGTGCTGGGCTCTGGCAAACCAACGCAAACGCAACGCGCGATCGTGGTCCATTTCTTGGCCGCAGTTCGTCCTGGCGCGCTCGCGGTGCGGGTGACGCCTATGCGGGAGGGCCGCAGCGTTTCTTATTGGCAAGCGGAATTGCTGCAGGAGGAAAGCGTCTGCGTGCATGCCGTCATCACGCTTGGCGAAGGCCGCACGGATCCCTTCGCTGTTACCGCCGGCGGCAAGCCCGACGCCGTGCCGCCTGATACGCCTGGCCTCGGCCGGTTCACGCCGCCAGTGCCCTTTGGCAAAGAGCTGCAGGCGCGCTGGGTCGAGGGCGCGCCCTTTGAAGGCGCCGCGCCCAATCGCTCCGTGTTTTGGTCTGGCATGACCAAGCCCAATCGGCTCGACGCCGCCAAGCTTGCGTTCCTGGCTGATTTCGTACCGCCACGCATTTTCTACGCCGCGCAAAAATTCGTGCCGTCATCAACGCTTTCGATGACGGTGTATTTTCACGCCACCCAAGCGGAGCTCGACGCCGTTGGCGAGGATTACGTCCTCGCCGAAGCGCATGCCCGTCGTATCGAGGCGGGATATTGGGATCACTCGGTTTCGTTCTGGAGTCCGCATGGCGCGCTCCTCGCAACGTCGGAACAATTGGCGCTGCATCGTGGCTGAGGCGGGGTGGTCGCATCCAAAGCGGGCATGAGGCGCATCTGGCAGCTGAAGGTCGCGGTCCCGCCGTCCGAGGAGAATGTCATGCCGTTTTCGTTGCGGGCTGCCGCCACCGCGCTCGCGTTCTTCGCTTGTACTGGATTCGGCGCCCCCGATCGGCTCGACTACACGCTGACGCCGCTTATCCAGGATGGCGCGCTAACCGCCGTGCAAATCGACCTCACGTTCCGCGGCGACGCCGACGGCGAAACCGCGCTGCGCTTGCCCAGCTCATGGGGCGGGCGCGACGAACTCTGGCGCAGTATCGAAGCGATCACTGCCGTTTCGGGCGCGCAATTGCGCGATGGCGACGGCCCCACAAGCCGCGTGCTGACGCATCGCCCCAACGCGCGCATTCACCTGCGTTATCGCGTGATCCAGGATTTCGAAGGCCCGCCGAACGCGCAGCAGGAGAACGCGTACCGGCCGGTGGTGCAGCCAAGCTATTTTCATTTTATCGGCAACGCCATTTTGATTACGCTGGCGGAGCGCGATCTGACGACGCCGGTGCGCTTCCGCGCCCGCGACCTGCCGCGCGGCTGGAGCTTCGCCTCGGACCTTGAGCACAATGGTCTGCTGCTCGGCGCTGCGTGGTCGAGCGTCATGGTCGGCGGTGATTTCCGCATCGTGCATGCGCGCGATCCCAATATCCGCGTCGCGATCCGCGGCGCCTGGAATTTCAGCGACGCGGATTTCGTCGCGGAAGTGGGCGCCATTATCAATGCGCAGCGCGCCTTCTGGGGCGATCACTCGACTCCGTATCTCGTCACGGTGATCCCGCTCGAAGCGCCGAACTCGGGCTGGCTTTCCGTCGGCGGGACGGGGCTGGACGATGCGTTCGCGTTCTTCGCCACCACCAACGCCGAAGCCGCCACCATCACCCGCACGCTCGCGCACGAAGGTTCGCACACCTGGATACCTGGCCAGATCGGCGGCATGGTGGAGGAAGATCAGGCGGGGAGCTATTGGTTTTCCGAAGGCTTCACCGATTTCTACACCGGCCGCCTTCTGGTGCGCCAAGGCGTCTGGAGCCCGCAGGATTTCGCGGCGGATTTGAACCGCATGTTGGCGGCGTATGCGCAATCGTCGGTGCGCACCGAACCTAACAGCCGCATTGTCGCGGATTTTTGGGGCAGTCGCGAAGTGCAGCAATTGCCGTATCAGCGCGGCCGCTTCCTCGCGACCATTTGGGATGCGCGGCTGCGCGCGCAGGGGCGCGATCTGGATGACGTGATGCTCGAAATGCGCGCCCGCGCGCGCGGCGGCGATCCGTTGCACGCCGATCAGATGTTTCCCATCGTCATTGACCGCTTGGGCGTCAACGTGGACGCCGACATCGCGCACTATGTGATTGAGGGCGCACCTGTTTTGTTGCCCGAAGACGTCTTCGCGCCATGCGGCCGCGTCGTCACGCGCGAAGCGGCGCGCTTCCATCGCGGTTTCGACATCGAAGCCACCTCCGCCAACAACAACATCGTCACAGGCGTCGATCCCAGTCTCCCAGCCTATGCCGCTGGCGTCCGCGACGGCATGGTGCTCCTGCGCCGCGCCGGCGGCGCAATTGGCGATGCCGACCAGGACATCACCTATATCATGCGCGACGGCGACACCGAGCGCAGCTTCACCTATCGGCCGCGCGGTCACGGCCTCTATACGCTTCAGGAATTCCTCGTCGCGGAAGGACTCGCCGGCGATCGCTTGGCTCAATGTCTCGCGGTTTTGAGCGGCGCCTAAGGAGACATCATGCAATCCGACACTATTGAGCTTCTTGGTCTGGTTGCGGGTTTCATCGGCGCGTTCGCGTTTGCGCCGCAGGCGTTCAAGATCATTCGTGATCGGGACGCGCACGGCGTGTCCGGCCTGACCTACGCCATGGTGTTCTCGGGCGCGGTGCTCTGGGCGGCCTATGGCGTGTTGCGCGGCGCACCGTCGATCATCATTTGGAACCTCGTCGCCGCAAGCCTTGCCGCGCTCGTTCTTATCCTCAAGCTTTCGCGTCGACAGACACCTTCAACTTGACCCTTGCGCTGTGCGCCCTCAGATGAGGCGCACACGAGGGGAGAGCCATCATGAAGAAATCGCTGTTTGCGTTCGCCGCTTTGGCGGCGCTGGCCGCCTGCGGCCAATCCGCGGACCAAACCGCCGCGCAAGCGCCAGCCGTGCAACTCTACGCGCTCGATTGCGGCCGCATCTCGATCAGCGACGCCGGCATGTTTGCTGACGATGGCTCGCTCAATGGCCAGGCGCGCGAAGTTGTCGATCCTTGCTTCCTTATTCGTCATCCCGAGGGCGATCTCCTCTGGGATGCCGGCCTGCCAGATGGCGTCGCCGACGCGCCGGACGGCCAAGTCGTCAATGGTCCGTTCACGCTACGCGTCACCAATCGCCTCGCCGATCAGCTCGCCCAATTGCAGCTGACGCCCGCTGACATCGAATTCGTGTCGATCTCACACAGCCATTTCGATCACGTCGGCAATGCCGCGCTTTTTGCCGGTTCGACTTGGCTCCTGGACGCCGATGAGCGCGCCTGGATGTTCCGCGAGGAAGCGCGCGGCGCCGAGGAATTCGCGCTGATCGCGCCGATCGAGAACGCGCCGACGCGCGCGCTTGAAGGCGATGGCGACACGGACGTGTTCGGCGACGGCTCCGTCACCATCGTGCAGGCGCCCGGGCACACGCCGGGCCACAACGTTCTGCTTGTGCGCTTGCCCAACGCCGGCCCGATTTTGCTCACAGGCGACATGTGGCACATGAATGAGAGCCGTGAGCGCCGCTTGGTTCCCGCCTTCAACGTCGATCGTACGCAAACGCTCGCGTCGATGGATAAGGTCGAAGCGCTCGCAACCCAAACCGGCGCGCGCATTATTCGCCAACACGTGCCGGAGGATTTTGAATCGCTGCCGGTGTTCCCGGCGGCGCTCAACTGACGCGCATTTAGCAAGACGGGCGTGTTTTTCGCAGACGCAGCACGGCGAAAGACACGCCTCTCGCGCGTAAAACCTTTGCTTTCCGCGCTTTCCGCCCAAACACTAGGCGATCTTTGAACACCGCCTCGCGAGGAGGGCTGCTCATATGACGCCGGAAAATACACAGGCCTTGATGTCGTGGCTAACACTCTGGGCCCCACGCATCGCATTGGCCCTTCTCATCCTGATCGTGGCCCATTTTGCCGCGAAGGCGGTTAAATGGGCGATCGCCAAAGGCATCGACCGGCTGCCATTCTTTTCGCGCCGTGACGGCCCCACCAGTGTGAAGCCCACAGTGGATGTCGGCGAGCGCGTCGGCGAGGTGGGCTATTGGCTCGTATGGCTGCTGGGGCTCATCGCCGCGCTCAATGTGCTTGAGCTCAATGCGGTGGTCGCGCCGCTCAATGCCATGGTCGCGGGCTTCCTGGCCTATCTGCCGGCCGTTGTCGGTGCGGCGCTCATCTTCTTCATCGGCTTTGTGCTCGCGACGATCGTGCGCCGCATGGTCGAGGCCACGGTGGAAGCTGTCGAGCTCGACCGCCGCCTCATTGACGCCGGCCTCACGCATACGCCGCGCGGCCCTGGCCTCGCGCGTCTGCTCGGCATTCTGACCTTCACGCTCATCATCATCCCGGTCGCGATCGCGGCGCTCGATGTGCTCAACATCAGCGCCATCTCCGATCCCGCCACGGCGATGCTCAACAACATCCTCATGACGATCCCGCGCGTGATTGGCGCGGCGCTGATCATCTTCATCGCCTACGTCATCGGTCGCTGGGTGATGACATTGACGGAGGAGGGGCTGAAATCGATTGGCTTCGACACGATTATCTCGTCGATCGCCAACGCCGAGCCCGTACGTGTGGGCCGCGAGCGGATGGATCTGACGCCCGGCGTCGACACGGTCGACTTCAAGACTTTCCCGCCGTCGCGCATGATTGGCCTCGCCGTGCTGATTGGCATCGTGCTGTTTGCAGCCGTTGAGGCGGCGCGCATGCTCGAATTTGGCGCCATGGCGGCGATGTTGAGCGAGGTGCTGACGCTGGCCACGCGCGTTCTGTTCGGCGCCGTGATCATCGCCCTCGGCATCCTGCTCGCGAACATTCTGGCCGCGGCGGCGTCCAAGGAAGGCAAGGCATCGTCCGAGATCATCTCGACCTTGGTGCGCTGGGGCGTTATTGCGCTGGCAACAGCCGTCGGCCTGCGCTTCATGGGCCTCGCCAACGACATCATCGTTCTGGCGTTCGGTCTGATCCTCGGCGCCGTGGCGGTGGCGGTGGCGATCGCCTTTGGCGTCGGCGGGCGCGACGCCGCCAAGAGATTGCTGGATCGCTGGACAAGCGGCGCCTGAGCGGCGCCGTCGCCGCTATTGCGGAATGTGGAACGACCGCATCCCGCAATAGATGGCGCCATCCTCGCCCGGCGCGCCAGCGGCGAAACCGAACACACTGATCGCGAGATCAGCCCGGAACGGGTGATAGACGAACACCGCGTGCGTGAGCGGTCGGCCACTGCACGGGATGAAATCGGCGCTGGTGCCCGGCAGCGCCCTATAGAGGCCAACCAGAGGGTTCTCGATCGAATGCGCGCGGACCAACGCGAAAAGCGGTTGCGCCTGGCCATCGACGAAAACCTCGGCGTTGAAATCCGGTTCGCTCGGCGTCGCGACGTGAAACGCGCCGACTTGGCCCTCGTTCGACTCGATCTTGAACGCCCACACATTGAGTGTCGCCCCCACCGGTGCATCGCCTTCACCGATAAAGAAGCGATGCGTCGGCTGCGTCGGCGGCGCGGCCTCCGCAGGGGTTTGCGTCTCGGTCGTTTCGGTTGACGCTTCGATCGCCGGCGCGCCCTCAACCAATTGCGCCGTCTCCAGCCAATTCACGTGCACCGGCTGGCTGCACGAAGCCACAAACGCCAAGGCGCAAAGAAGAGCTGCGATCCGCATGCTTAATCCCTAAAAAACCTTGCGCCGCTAAAGCCATGGCGTGGTGTTTGGGGTCAAGGCGCGCCGTGCAAATGTCGTAAAACTGTGATCTTGGGTTTGCCAGATTCAGCTTCATTTGTTATGAGCCGGCCGCCCGCCGAGGAGCGTTGCGACGGCCAGCGCATGGCCGCCAGGCTCGACGGGTTTCCCTTTTGGAAACGACGCTCGCGAGTTCTCAATTCCGGAGGGCGCGCGATGAGCGCACAAGATTATATCGTAAAAGACCTGAGCCTTGCCGCCTGGGGCCGCAAGGAAATCGAAATCGCTGAAACCGAAATGCCGGGCCTCATGGCCATTCGCGCCGAATATGGCCCGAAGCAACCGCTCAAGGGCGCGCGTATCGCCGGTTCGCTGCACATGACCATCCAAACCGCGGTGCTGATCGAGACGTTGCAAGCGCTCGGCGCCGAGGTGCGCTGGGCCTCGTGCAATATCTTCTCGACGCAAGACCACGCCGCCGCCGCGATCGCCGCGAAGGGTACGCCGGTGTTCGCCGTGAAGGGCGAGACGCTCGAAGAATATTGGGATTACGCCCACCGCATCTTCGAATGGCCGAACGGCGAATACGCCAACATGATCCTCGATGACGGCGGCGACGCGACGCTGCTCTGCGTGCTTGGGCCGAAGGCGGAGCAAGACCAAGATTTCCTTGAGCATCACTCGAACGAAGAAGAGCAAGCACTCTTCGCCATGATCAAGAAATATTGCAAGGAAAAGCCCGGTTTCTATTCGGCCATCCGCAACAGCGTGAAGGGCGTTTCGGAAGAAACGACGACGGGCGTGCATCGCCTCTACGAAATGGCCAAGAAGGGCGATCTGCCGTTCCCGGCGATCAACGTGAACGACAGCGTCACCAAGTCGAAATTCGACAACCTCTACGGCTGCCGTGAATCGCTGGTCGACGCGATCCGCCGCGGCACTGACGTCATGCTCTCGGGCAAGGTCGCGGTCGTCGCCGGTTATGGCGACGTCGGCAAAGGCTCGGCCGCGTCGCTCCGCCAAGGCGGCGCGCGCGTGATGGTGACGGAAGTCGATCCGATCTGCGCGCTGCAGGCGGCGATGGAAGGCTATCAGGTCGTGACCATGGAAGACGCGGCGCCGACCGCTGACATCTTCGTCACCGCCACCGGCAACAAGGACGTCATCACCGTCGATCACATGCGGGCGATGAAGAACAACGCCATCGTCTGCAATATCGGCCACTTCGACGCCGAAATTCAGGTCGCCGCCCTGAAGAATTTCAAATGGGACGAGATCAAGCCGCAAGTCCATCACGTGGAATTCCCGGACGGCAAGAAGATCATTCTTCTGTCCGAAGGCCGCCTCGTGAATCTCGGCAACGCCACCGGCCACCCGAGCTTCGTGATGTCCGCCTCTTTCACCAACCAAACGCTGGCCCAGATCGAACTCTGGACCAACGGCAAGGCGTACAAGAACCAAGTCTACACGCTGCCGAAGCACCTCGATGAAAAAGTCGCCATGCTCCACCTCGACAAACTCGGCGTGAAGCTGACGAAAATGTCGAAGGGGCAGGCCGATTACATTGGCGTCTCGCCCGAGGGCCCATTCAAGCCGGACCATTATCGCTACTAAGCGACGAACGGCGCAGGTAAGCGAAGAGGGGACGCCGCCGCGTCCCCTCTTTTTTGCTATCAATGTCGCAAGTGGGCGCGGTCGAGCGTCAATAATGCATCCACGACGGTTACGCGGGAGCCAAAATGATTGCGTTCGATATTCTACTCGCCCTGCACCTTATCGGTCTGATGATGGGCGCGGGCGGCGGTTTCGGCAGCATGATCACGCAACGCGAAGCAGCAACGCGGTCGCCTGAGCAAGCCGCGACGCTTAAATCGCTTGGCCCGGCGATGGTGCGCTTTTCTGCGATCGGCCTTGTCATCATGTTGGCGACCGGCTTTGCGCTCGTCTTCGTCAAGTATCAGAGCCTCGGCGATCTGCCGCTGATGTTCTGGATCAAAATGCTCTTCGTCACCACGCTGACGCTCGCCTCGATCCTCGTCCATTTGACCTATGCCAAGATCAAAGCCGGCGATTTCTCCGCCGCGTCACGCCTAGCCATCCTCGGCCCAGCATCGGGCATGTCGTCACTGCTTGCCGTGATCTTCGCCGTGTTCGCGTTTCACTGAAATAAGGAGCGCGGGCGTCTTCGTTACGAGGTTCGCGTGCGAGGACGCCCGCGCTCCATATTATTCCCAGCCCGCATCGCGGGCTTGGGCTTCGCTTGTGGCGTCCAACGGCTCGCCAACGATCATTGCATTGACGGCGTTCAAGATCTGCTCTGACGCGGCTGCTTGCCGCACTTCGCCCCCGCCCGCGCCGGCGGTCGTCATCGCCACGTTCCACGCATCCCCTTCGCGGCAGGCGAGGCCTGCCGTGCCGCCGTCTGTGAGATCGAACGTGCGGCAATAGCGGCCGTCAGTGTCGCGGAAACTCAAACCAATCCGTACCGCGCCGGCTTCATCCGACGCGAGCTGCGTTTCCAATGCATCCGCCAGCGCGCCACGCGCAACCAAGCCGCTTGGGCTCGGCGACATCAGCGGCGCTTGCGCACTCATCACGCCAACGCCAACGAAAAGCCCCAGTACGACGCTCGCGGCCATCGCGCCCCATTCGCGCACCGACCAGCGCGCCATGCGCCGATCGGCCAAGTTCACGACCTCCGCTGTGCGCGGTTTCTCCGCAGCCGACAGCAGAGACGCTGGCACCGGCTCACTCAACGCGCCGTCGAACGCACCGCTCAACCGCGTCCGCAAGCGCTGATGCGCGGCGAGCTTCTCGCGCAAGCTCGCATCTTCCGCGAGCGCAGCTTCGACTTCGGCGCGTTCCGTGCCGCTCAATTCGCCGTCGGCGAACGCCATCAATCTTTCATCGTCGACGCTCATGACGCGCCTCCTAACATCATTTGCAACGCCTCGCGCCCGCGCGCCAAGCGGCTGGTTAGCGTGCCGATCGGCACACCCAGCGCATCGGCGGCTTCGCGATAGGCGAGACCTTCCACACACACGAGCGCCACCGCTTCGCGCTGTTCCTCCGGCAGCTTGCGCATCGCGCTCCACACGTCATCGGCTTCCAATTTGGCGTGCATCTCGGCTTCGCCGTCATTGCCGACCTGTTCGCCGAGTTCGGCGGGCGCGAACACTTTGCCGCGTCGCGTCCGCGACCGCGCTTCGTCGATCCAGGCATTGCGCACAATGCTAAAGAGCCACGAATCCAGCCGCGTACCGGGTTGATATTGATCCATCCGCATCAATGCGCGCTCCACCGCGATCTGTACGATGTCGTCCGCGTCCGCCATTTGACCCGTCAGGGCGCGCGCGAAGCGCCGCAAGCGCGGCAGCATCGCGACGATATCTGAGCGGGTTTGCTCGGCGGCGCTCGTCATCTTCACTGGATCAAACGACTGGGGCGGGCGGTTTCTTCCGCGGAAAATCACTTCATACTGGAAGGGATGAAAATGGCGGGGTCAAACGTTCTCCGGTCATGAAGCCTGCTTTCGCCCTTTTGTTCCTGATTTGCGCCTTAGCGGCGGCTCCGTCCGCGCAGGCGCAATTGGGCGTGCCGCTGCCCGAGGTTCCGGCCGTGGGCGATGTGCTCGGCCAGACGCGCGACACCCTGGAGCGCCCGCTACAGGACGTTCGCCGTCTACAGATCCGCGACCTGCTTCGGACGCACCGCCGCGAACTCGAAGCCGATCCCGTCGGCCAGCCGATCGTCCGCGGCCAAATCCTGGCGCTCGGCATCAGCGATGCCGCGATCGAGGCCGCGCGCGCCCAAGGCTTTGAGATTGTCCGCACCGATTCAATCGATGACGCCATCCGCATGGTCACGATGCGCGCGCCGCGAGGCATGTCCACACGTCGGGCGCTGCGCCGTCTGCGCGAAACCGATCCGAACGGCACGTATGATTTCGACCATCTCCATCTCGAAAGCGGCGCAGCACTCATGCTGCCGGCGTTCGCGCAAAGCGGCGCGACATCCATGGGCCCGCGCATCGGCCTGATCGATAGCGGCGTTGGCGCGAGCGTCGCGGCGCAACGGGCGTTCGCGAGCAACACGCCGGTCACCGGCGCGCACGGCACAACCATCGCCGGGATCATAAGTAACGCAGCGCCGGGCGCGCGCATCTACGCAGCCGATATCTACGGAGGCGCGCCAACCGGCGGCGCCTCCTCGGCGTTGGCGCGCGCGCTCGGCTGGCTCGCGCAAGAGAATGTCGCCGTGATCAATGTGAGCCTCGTCGGCCCGCGCAATCGCGTTGTGGAAGCCGTGATCGCGCGCATGGCCGCGCGCGGTTTCATCATCGTCGCCGCCGTCGGCAATGACGGCCCTGCCGCCGCACCGCTGTTTCCCGCGTCCTACGAAGGCGTGGTTGGCGTCACAGGCGTCGATGCGCGCGAGCGTGTGCTGATCGAAGCGGGGCGGGGCGCGCAGGTGGATTTCGCCGCGCTCGGCGTACATGGCCGCGCACGCGGCACCTCTTACGCCGCGCCCCTCGTCGCCGCGCGGCTCGCCATGCAACTCAACACGCCCAATGCCGCCACTGCGCAAGACGTGGTGAATGCGATGCGCAACCAAGCGCGCGATCTCGGGGCGCGCGGGCGTGATGATGTGTATGGTTACGGCCTGATCGCAGCGCCCTGAAATTTTCTCGAAGAATTTTGGAAGAAGCGCGGGTTCCCGTTCGTTGTCTCTTCGAAGCCGGCTTTAAGCCCGGCGCCAACCGAAGGAGACAATATCATGAACACGAAGCTTCTGATCGCCACGACCGCTCTTGCCGCGATGCTTTGCGCAGCACCTGCGTCCGCACAATTGCTCGGCGGCGGCGGCTCGGTCACCGGCGGCCTCGGCGGCACGATCAACAACACCACAGGCTCGATCGGCGGCTCGGTGAGCGGGGCCGGCGATTTGAACGCCGACACAGGCATTGTCGATCGCGCCACCCAACGCGCCGAACGCGAAGCGCGCCGCGCCGCGCGCGCTGCTGAAGAACAGGCGAGCCAGCCGCGCAGCGTTGACGCCGGCGGCAGCGGCGCGCTCGGCGGCGCGCTGAGCGCCGGTCCGCTGTCGGCGCAAGGCAATGGCTCAGCTGAAGGCTCGGGCGGCGCAACTGTGGACCCGGGCCCGGTCGTCAATCGCTCCACCAATGCGATGCGCACGGCCGCCAACCGCGTGCGCGGCGCAGCGCAGGGGGCTGCCGATCGCGTGCACAGCGCTTCGCCCAACGTTTCCGTAAGCGGCAGCGCAAGCGCCAGCGGCTCGGCCTCGGCCAGCGGTGATGGTGCGCGCGCCAGCGGCAATGCTTCGACCGACGGCAACGTCACCCGCACCCCGGACTGACGCGTCGATCGAAAGAGCGGCGGCGCTTACTCCCCCGCCCAAACGCGTCGCCGCTCCGCTAAGCAAGGCGCCGTTGGCCCCACCCAACGGCGCCTTCGTTTGCGCCTATTTGCCGATCTGAATCCGCTTCGTGGTCGGCTTCGTCGTTTCCAGCTTTGGCAACGTCACCGTTAGCACGCCGTTCTTAAACGTCGCTCTGGCGCGGTCTTCATCAACTTGCGCCGGCAGCGCCATGCGGCGTTCGAAGCGACCGTAGAAGCGTTCGCTGTACCGGCGCTCCTTGTCGTCCGTCTCGGTGTGCTTCTCGCCGCGCAACGTCAGGACATCGTCCTGAATGTTGATCTCGATGTCTTTCTCATCGAGGCCGGCAAGCTCGGCCGTGACCTTCAATTCCTTGTCGGTCTCCGTAAGCTCAACCGACGGCCAGCCAAAGCTGTTCTGCTCGCGCGTGAACGGTGCAAGCCCAAAGCCGTTGAACGTATCGTCGAAGAGGCGGTTCATCTCCCGCTGCAGCGCGAAGAACGGGCTCACATCGCTGGGCCGGTCGGGCGCGCGGAAGCGACGCCCCGGTACGAGGTCAGTCATCGCATGCTCCTTACCATGTGCGGTAGGGCCGGCGCGGCCGTCCACGTCGGCCCTCATGCGCACGCATTTAGAAAACGCGGCCCATCGTTCAAGACATTGCGTTGGCTCAACCGCCGCGCCGTTCTTGCACGCTTTCAATGTAGCTGAGCAGATCGTCGATTTGCGCGGGCGCCAGACGAAACTCGGGCATGTCCGGATGGCCGACGAGGATGCCTTCGGCGAACGCTTCTTCGAGCGCGGTCACCGGATAGTCCCGGGAGAGCGTGCGAAAGGGCGGCGCCATGGGATGGCGGCTTTCGCCCTCAGCACCGATCGCATGGCAAGTCGCGCAATTGATTTCGGCCAAGTGGCGGCCGGCCTCGATGCTTGGCGCATCGGCCGCAGCGTTTTGGCCCTGAGCCAATCCCGTGGAGCAGCCAGCGAGCGCCAACGTCAAAATCACAAAGCCGAAATTTTTCATGCGCTTTCTCCGAAGCTGAGCATCGCCTGCCAACCTGCATCGGTCTTGATCGAACGCAAGCTATCCCAAGCTTGGCGCCCTTGGCCGCATTGAACCTGTCATGCGGCGCGTGCATGTAAGCGCCCTCGCAAGGAGACGCCGCTCACATGCTGGTCTGGGCCCAACGCACGGTATCGGTGCTGACGACCAGAGCGTTGGTCTATGGCGGGCTTTTCGTTGGCGTCGTTGTGCTCCATCTCGCGCTCTCTGGGGCGCTGCGGGAGCACGGCTGGAATAGCGGGCTCGCGCTGACGGCGTCTGGAGGCGCCGTGCTTGGCCTCGTGCTCGTGCTGTTCAATGTGCTCGAACGCATCCGCGAATGGCGGGGCGCCCGCCGGGAAATGGAGCGTGTGCGCCAGCGCCTGCCAGGCGGGCCAATGTGCGTGGTGTGGCGTGCGCCCGACACCACCGTCGACGAAGACGATGACGCCATGCCCTGGGAGGTCGTCGGCCCGCTGCGCGCCCGTTATCCAAAGCTGGCGCGGCGTTTGGGCGTCGAAGGCGTGGCCATTGCCGAGTTCGAGGTCAGCGCCGATGGCCGCGCCAAGAATATCGCATGCGTCGATGCATGGCCCTCGGATGTGTTCTACGACGCCGCGCGCGAAGCGTTGGAGCACGCGCGTTTCCAGCCCAAGTTCGACGTGCATGTGCGCTACGGCGCGAGCTACCGGATCCCGTTTGTGTTCCGGATTTCGGGGGCGGCGAAGGTGAAGGAGCGGGGACGGCGCGCGCGCAAGCTCCGACCGACGCTCCATGCCGCCCAGCAGGCTGTGGATAAATTGCGCCGCACCGGCTGAGCGCGCGTGTTAACACATTGAACTTTCTTAACTTAACCGCGCGTTCACCAATTTAAGCTGTTGTTAACGCTTGCGCGCAGCCTGCGGCGTTTCCCTGGCTGCGTCCCTGCGGGATGATGCCTGCGGGGTCCGGCGATTCGTTTCGCCGCACAGATGGAATTGGGGTCGGTATTGGACGGCGAATTCGCAAGCCTGCTGGTGGCGGGCGGCTCCGCGTCGATTGCGATCGCGTCGCTCATTTGGGCGATGCGCGTGACCGATGGCGCGCGCGGCGGCGTCGACGCGTGGAAAAAACGCGCGCGCGATCTCGAGGATAAGGTCGCGTGGGCCGACGCGATCTTCGGCGCCCACCCAGGCGTCGTGCTGATCTGGGAAGACATCACCGCCGACGGCGATGGCGATTGGGGCGCGCCGCGCATCTATGGCAGCCCGCTGGCGCTCGCGAGCCTGCTGCGCTTCTCGGATGCCGCGGTGGCGGCGTCGCCGGCCGTACGTATTCTGCAGGGGCTTTCGGTCTTTGACGCCACCGACGCAACCGGCGCGGCCACGCGTTTGTCGCCGGCGCTGACACGTCTGCGTCGCGAAGGCGCGGCGTTCTCCTTGAAGATTTCCACGCCCGACGGCGTGTTCGTTGAAGTGGATGGCCGCACCGCCGGCGCCCGCGCTGTCGCCTGGATCATGGATGCGAGCGTCCGCGGCGTCGAAGAGGGCGCGGCCGGCGGGCGCATCGGCATCGGCCACGAAGTGATCGCCCGCGATCCCGCCGCCTTCCTCGAAATGTGGAATGGCGCGCCCTTCATCGCTTGGCGCGTCAATGGCGCGCTGAAGCTCGAATGGGCGAACCCGGAATATCTGGCCGCGCTTGAAGCCAAGTCGCTCGACCAGGCGCTCGCGCGCAATCTGCAACTGGACCAAGGCGCGGTCGAACTTGCGCGCAAGGCCATCGAGACGGGCGAGGCGGTTGAGGAAACTCGCTCCGTCGTCGTGCGCGGGGGCGAGCTGCGCGCGTTTCGCCTGCGCGTGTCACCCGTCGCCGGCGGCGCGGCCGGCATGGCGATCGACGTCACCGAGCAAGAAGCCGCGCGCGAGCATATCGCGCGCCAACAACGCGCCCATGACGAAACGCTGAACTTCCTTGCCGAAGGCATCGCCGTGTTCGATGCGCAGAAGCGGCTTGTGTTCCACAATCGCGCCTTCGAACAGATGTGGAATCTCGAACCCGCATTCCTGGCCGATCGTCCTGCGCACGCCGCTTGGCTCGATTATCTGAAAGAGAAGCGCAAGCTGCCGGCGCATGCGAATTATGCCGAGTGGCGCGCGCGCGAACTCGCACTCTATCAAGAGCACAACGATCTGCCGCAAGATTTCTGGGTGCTGCCGGATGGCCGCATGTTCCGCATTGCGCGCCAACGTCACCCGAACGGCGGCCTGCTGCTGATCTTCTCCGACATCACCAACGAGGTGTCGCTGAAGTCTTCATACGACGCGCTGCTGCAAACGCAGAAGGCGGCGCTCGACAAGCTGCACGAAGCGGTTGTCGTGTTCGGCCTCGACGGACGCCTGAAACTTTCCAATGCCGCATTCCAAGCGATGTGGAAGATCGAGGCCGATCAGCTGCAGGCGGAAATGCCGTTTGATCGCGTGGTCGAGCTCTGTCAGCCGCTCTTCCACGACAAAGCCATGTGGGCGCAGGTGCGCGCGCGCATTACGGACCCATCGCCGGAAGCGCGCACCGAATATCGCGCTGAAATGCGCCGCAGCGACGAGACGGTGCTGAAATTTCTCACCCGTCCGCTGCCGGATGGCGCAACACTCGTGGCGTTCCAAGACATCACCGCCGATCGCCGCGTTGAAGAAGCGCTGCGCGAGCGTGCGGAAGCGTTCGAGCAAGCCGATAAGCTCAAGGGCCAGTTCGTCGAGAACGTATCCTACCAATTGCGCAATCCGCTGCAGGCCATTCTCGGCAACGCCGAGCTCTTGCAGCATCGCGTGTTCGGCCCGCTCAACGACCGCCAAGTGGAGCAGGTGGGCTCGATCATCGACGCCGCCGGCAATCTCTCCAAGCTGATCGACAACATCCTCGATGTGGCCATGGTCGAGGCCGGCAACGTGCAGCTCGATCTGGGCCCGGTGAACATTTACGACACGATCACGGAGTCCGTGCAGATGGCGGCCTCCAAGGCGCGCGACACCGAAGTGCCGATCCGCATCAAGTGCGATCCAGCCATCGGCGACATCGAAGCGGATCAGAAGCGCATCACGCAAGTGATCGTGAATCTGCTCTCCAACGCGCTGCGTCACACCGAGCGCGGCGACACCATCACCGTCTCCGCCGAACGCCTCGAAGGCATCGTGCGTCTGACCGTGGCCGATACGGGCAAGGGCATGGGTTTCGATCAGCAAGCGCGCGCCTTCGACAGCTTCGAATCCGGCGATCGCCGCGGCGCGGGCCTTGGTCTCGCGCTTGTACGCTCGTTCGTCGAGATGCACGGGGGCTGGGTTGCATTGCAGAGCGAGCCGGGGCGCGGCGTCACGGTGACATGCCATCTACCCGCCAGCGCGCCCGCCGCCGGTCCGCCGCCCACCCCGCCGGCCACAAAAAAGGCCGCCTAATCCAGGCCATACCTTACGCGCCGCTCACTAGGCGGGCGCAGCTTTCCGGCCTAGGTAAAAGGCGGAGCTTTGAGGGAGCCGCGTATGTTCGGACGTTTGGCGATGGTCGCCGCCATGGTGGCGCTGAGCGCCTGTGCCGGTATTGAATCCGCCGGTCGCACAGCGTCGCGCGCGCCTCAGCCCGCACCCGTCTCCCGCCCGGCCCCGCAACCCGCGCCGCCCGCCGCCGCGTTGCCGCCGCCGCAGCAAGCGGCGCCAGCGCCGACAGTTTCCGCGCCCCAAGCTTCGCCCGCATTGACCGTGCCGCCGGCCTCCGTCGCTGCGCCGATTCCTGAGCCGCAGCCGACCCAGGCCCCGCCTGTCGCCGCGCCAGAAGTGCGCGTGCCGACGCCGACGGCGGCGCCGCCGCGCCCGCGCTCGGATGACGACGATATCGTCGTACCCGGGCAGGCGCAGGAGCAAGTCATCGCGCCACGCGGCGATTTCCGCTCGCGTGAACAACGCAATGAAGACATCCGCGCTTGGGATCAGTGCGTCTCGGCGGTGCAGGCTGTGTACGAGCGCGATCCGATGCGTCCGCAATTGGACTCGCCGGAGGATTATTGCGCCCGCTCGCTAGGCATGGCCAATCGCGACGCAATCCCGGAAAGCCGCCTGCAGCGCGTGCGGCGCTAATCGCCGGCCTGATCCGAAAGCGCGTCCATATCGTCATCGCTTAAACCGAAATGGTGGCCGATCTCGTGCACCAGCACGTGCTCCACCAATTCGTCCAGCGGCACGTCGCCATGTGAGATCCACTCGAACAGGATCGCATGGCGATAGAGGAAGACCATGGGCGCGCGTTGCGCGGGGTCCATGATCGAACGCTCGGTCAGGTCAGGCCCCGTATAGAGACCGGTGAGGTCGAGTGGATCTTCGAGCCCGAGTTCCGCAAGCGTCTCCGCGTCGGCGAAATCCTCGATCCGGAAAATGACGTCCCCAGCCAGCGTCCGAAACTCCGCTGGCAGCGTCGCCCAGGCGTGCTGCGCCATGCGTTCAAGATCGTCCAGCGATGGGGGCAGAAAGGGCTTCATGTCCGCCCTTTATATGGGGCGAGGCGCTCGACACGGTAAAAAATCCGTCAGGCAAGTTGACGGATGCGTCATTTTTCTTGATCGAGATCAAATTCGCCTGTATCGTGCAGCCTTCAAAACGATGGCCGTATCCCACGCGGCCGCATTCCGGGAGAGACGACGCGATGGCCGATTCCGCCGCTCCAATTCGCCAGATCACCAAAGACGAAGTGTATGACGCGGTCCCGCCGACCGATTTCAGCCAGATGCTCGACATCAACCGGCACCTGAACCGGTCGTCCGCTTTCGACAAGATCATCTCGGCCACCCACGACCATTTCTGGGATCCGCTGGATAAGAAGTACATCGACTTCAACGATGACTTCGATCCCGACACCACGGACTTCATCCCGGACCACATGGTTCCGGCGTTGCAGACCGATTACGTCAAGAACCACTTCGCCGATAAGCCGGCCGAATTACTGCGCTTCAAGAGCCAGATGGCGCGCTGGCAAATGTCCGCGATCCTTCACGGCGAGCAGGGTGCGCTG
Organism: Vitreimonas sp.; assembly: GCF_036392335.1. Classification (NCBI taxonomy): domain Bacteria; kingdom Pseudomonadati; phylum Pseudomonadota; class Alphaproteobacteria; order Hyphomonadales; family Hyphomonadaceae; genus Vitreimonas; species Vitreimonas sp. Next base: position 33,373 of record NZ_DASVYD010000027.1, on the reverse strand, counting down.
AACCTTTCGGCTTCGCTCTGCCACGTGTTGCGCGATCCCGGCGCCCAAGAATACGCCGCCAACCAGACGCGCGAAGAAGGGCGTCACGTCACTGCGTTCGCGAAATACATCATCGCGCGCTGGGGTTCGCCGCTGCCATGCGGCGCCGTTCTCGCGGGCTTGCTGCAAGAAATCGTGCACGCGCCGGAGGTCTATAAGAAGATCATCGGCATGCAGATGCTGGTCGAAGGCCTCGCCATGGGCGCCTTCGCCTCGATCTTCAAGGAATGGAACGATCCGCTGGCGAAGAAGCTGACGCAACTCGTCATGACGGACGAAGCCTTCCACCATAAGTTCGGGAAGATTTGGGCCGACCGCACGATCCCGAAGCTGTCCAAGGAAGAGCACGAGATCGTCGAGAATTGGGCCGCGCACTGCTTCCAGACGCTGCTGTTCAACCTCGTCGCGCCGCACCAGATGACGGCGATCTATGAGCAATTCGGCCTCGACCCGGAAAAGGTCATGGAGGGCTTCCAAGCCGTCGCGACCGACGAAGAGCGCCGCGAGCACATGAAGGAAGCCACCAACATCTTCCGCGTGCTGGTAAAGACGCTCTGGAACGCCGGCATCATCACCGAGCGCACCGCGCCGTTCTACGCCACCTATGTGAACTTCGAAGAGTTCAAGGCCGAAGGCGATGAGATGGTCGGCGACGCGATCGCCGACGAAGGCATCCAATATCTGAAGACGATCAATTTCGGCGCGAACGCCAACGCGCTGAATGAAGTCAAGGCGGCGGCCGTCGCTGCCGAGTAATTTGGAGTGCGCTCCAAGTTGAAACGCCCCACCTTCGGTGGGGCGTTTTGCTTTGGCGGCTTAGCCACGCGGATCGGGCGCGGCTTGCGGCGTTGGCGCGGCTGGCGTCGGGGCGGCGCCGGTCACACTATCAAGCTGCTGCAGGTTTTCGCCCACCTGTTCGGCCACCGCCTGCGGGTCGATCAGCTGATAGCCCGGCGGCACGCCAAAAAGGGCCACGTCTTGCTCGCCGCGTTGGAGCGAAGTGGCCTCCCAAAGCACGCGCTCATTCTCGCGCACGCGCAGCACGATGCCATCGTCGGTGATGCAGGCGGTGCGTTCAACGCCAGGGGCCGGCGCTTCGCGCGGCGTCCATTCGTGACCATTTTCTCCGGCGACTTCGCAGCGGCCGGTCGACCGCGCATTGTCGGCGCCAAGCGCGGCCCAGGCGGTTTCGAGCGGTTGGGGCGCATCCGCATCTTGGATTCGGACGGCGACGCCAAGCACTTGCGGTGTTGGCGCCGGCGTTACCGTCGCCCCGGGCGCATTGGCGGCGGGTGCGGCGCCCGCAGCGGGGGCTGCGGTCTGCTGGTTTGGCGCGGTTGCCGCCGGCGCGCTCGGTTGCGCGGTCGGAACGGGCGCCGTGGGCACAGCGCCCGTTGGGTTCAGGACATAGGCGGCATTGGTGCTTTCGTCGAACACGATGGTCGCCTGGCCGTAGCTTGGCAGCGTTGCTTCCACGCGCATTTTTGGGCCATCGCGATAGATTACCGTTTGCGTCGTGGCGCCGGTGTCGGGTGAGGTGGTGCGGCCTTCGACCCGGTATGAGGTCTCGGAGAATTCAGGATAGGCCGGCGCGCCGAAGCCGCAGCCAGCCAGCAAGGCGGCCGCTGCGGCGGCGGCGAGGAAGCTCAACTTGCGCATGGAAATGTCCTTCCGTTTGACCAGCGGCGAACGCGCATGCTGCACCCCATGTTCCTGCCGCGCTTGTTCCGCCCTGGGCGCGGTGCGAAACTTCGTACATGGACGCGTTGCCGCTCTCTCGGCCCGACACGACGCTCGCGCTCGCGCGCGGGGTGACGCGTCTGCTTGCCGACCACGGGCTCGCCTCGGTGCTGGAGGTGCCGCTCGCCAATGGCCGCCGCGCCGACGTGATGGCGCTGACCGCCCACGGAGAAATCTGGATCGTCGAGACGAAATCTTGCCTCGCCGACTTCGCGGTCGATGCCAAATGGCCGGACTACGTTGAATATTGCGACCGCTTCTTTTTCGGCGTCACGGAGGAATTTCCGCGCGAGCTTATCCCCGACGATGTCGGGCTGATCGTCGCGGATGGATTTGGCGGCGCGATTTTGCGCGAAAGTCCGGCGCGTCCACTCGCGGCTGCGCGGCGGAAAGCCGTGACATTGCTGTTTGCTCGCCTCGCCGCGGCGAGGCTTACGAACCTCTAGAGAGCGCCGCCACGCTCGCGCAGACGTCATCGCGCGCGACTTGTGCCGCGGCGCCATATTCTTCAGGGGTCGGCGCGAGTCTCCGGATGAGCGCGATGCCGCGCGCACTCGGGCTCTCCACCACCATCGATGCGCCCTCGGGATGTGGTCGTCCGCGTCGGACTAAGGTGATTTCGGCGCCATTGTGCGCCTCACGATCGTCGATGACGAAGAAATTGTCGCTGTTGCCGGCATAGAGCGAGAGCGACCAATACTCGCGCCAGGGCGCGGCGCTGATCACGATCGGCCCGCGCGAAAGGTCATAGGTGCAGGCGGAATAGGCGAAGTCGGGTGAGGGGCGTACGATCTGGCGCGATTGTTCCGTGACACGCGGCGCCAATTGCCAACGATTGAGCCCCATTTCGCTGAGACGCGTGATCGCCACGTTCATCAGCACGTGCGGCACGGCGTAGATGATGGCGAAGTGGATCAGCACGGCGCTGATGAGGGCCGCCCAGACGTATTTGCGCAGATGCTCGCCGCCCATCACGCGCCTCCTGCGCATGACAGAGCGCTGAGTAGAGGCAGTGATTGTTCACTCGGACGAAAATCGCGCTGCGGGTTGTAGACGCGCAACGTCAGCGAAAAACCGCGGCGCGCCGCACGGGAGGATATCCAATTGATCGCATCGCCTTTCACCGGGGCGATCCGCGCGCGCCAATAACCGTCGGCGCTGTAGGAGACGCGTGACGCGTCCACGGAGTGCTCATGGTCATTATTCATCGCCAGGAAACTGTCGTCAGCATAGAGCGTCACCGACCACCACCGGGCGTCCAGGTCGCGGCCCGTCAGTTCGTAGACGCAGCTTTCGCTCAGCGGGCGTCCCTGGTCGTCGGTGAAGATCGTAAAATAGAGCGCCTCACGCGCACTCAGGGCCAGCAGGCCGTCGCGGGCGATAATCGCGCGGGTATAGGGGCCAGCGGCGACTGATCCAGCGGCGCGGTTGAAGTGCCAACCGCCATACTGCTCGGCGAAATTGGTGCGACCGATCTGCAGCGCCCCCCATGCGCTCGCAGCGCCCAATACGACGCCGATCACGATCGCAGCCAACCACGCGAATATGCGCCCCAGCACGTTTCCCCCCGAGCCCTCGCTTACGCGCCTGCGACCTCGTCCGGAGTTTTGAGGTCGAGCGAGAGCGCGTGCAAGCCTGTGTCGAATTCTTCACGAAGCGCGTCGTACACCAAGCGCTGACGCGCCACGCGCGAAAGACCGGTGAACGCCGGCGAGACGAGGCGCAGACGGTAATGTGTTTCCCCGCCTGGGCGCGCGCCGGCGTGCCCGGCGTGCTTGCTGCTATCGTCATCCAACACGAATTCGTGTGGCGCGAATTGCGCTGCCAACAGCTTTTCGATGCGTGCGGCGCGCGAAAGATGCGATTTGCTGTCTGTCAATTCCTTGTCCGCTTAACTCTTGGCGCCCATACTCAACAGCCCATGTCAGGCGCGTTCGAATATAAGCCGAAATTCGTCGACATCCGCGTCAAGAAGCCTGGCGCGGAAACGATGGAGCGCGCGCCGAGCGAGCGCGCCTGCGATCATGTAGGGTGTCGCAGGCCCGGACTCCACCCGGCGCCGAAGGGCCGCGACCTGGAGGGCCAATTCTGGCACTTCTGCACCGCTCACGCCGCTGACTACAATAAACGCTGGAATTACTTCGCCGGCATGACCGACGGCCAGTGGGCGGATTATCAGGCGCGTGAAGAAATCGGCCACCGGCCCACCTGGACCTTCCGTTCGGGTCGGCTCGACAAGCATTCCGCGGCGATGCGCGGGTTCAGGGCGGGGCAGAGCTACGACCCCTTCGGCATGTTCGGCGACGCTGGCGCTCAGCGGACCGCCCCGGCCGCTGAACCGCGCCGACGGCTTACGCGGCTGCAGACCTTGGCGTTCGAGGCCCTCGCTTTGGACGAAGGCGCGGACTCAGCCACGATCCGGGCCAAATACGCCGAGCTGGTGAAACGCTGGCATCCCGATTCTAACGGTGGTGACCGTGGCGCCGAAGAGCAGCTCCAGCGCGTGATCAAGGCATATCAAGTGCTCAAATCCGCCGGTCTGGTCTGACCCTTAGGTCAAGCCAATCGTCATTTCGCCGCCTTTCCTGCCATGCTGCGGCGCGGTAAGGTAATTGGCCCAAGATAATAGAGACGCCCGATCTTATGAGCACCGCCGACGATCTCCTCTCCATGAAGCCCGACAAGCAGGTCTCGGCCCGCGATTTCGGCGTCGATAGCGATATGAAAATCCCGGCCTTCTCGAAGCGCACCGAATACGTGCCCGAGGTGGACGAGGCCTATCGCTTCGACCCCCAGACCACGCTCGCGATCCTCGCGGGCTTTGCGCACAACCGCCGCGTCATGGTGCAGGGCTATCACGGCACGGGGAAGTCGACGCACGTAGAGCAGGTGGCGGCGCGGCTGAATTGGCCGATGGTGCGCGTGAACCTCGATAGCCACGTCTCGCGGATTGATCTCGTCGGCAAGGACGCGATCGTGCTGAAGGACGGCAAGCAGATCACTGAGTTTCGCGAGGGCATGTTGCCTTGGGCGCTGCAGCGCCCGGTGGCGATTTGCTTTGACGAATACGACGCCGGCCGCCCGGACGTGATGTTCGTGATCCAGCGCGTGCTGGAATCGAGCGGCAAGCTCACGCTGCTCGATCAGAACCGCGTCATCACCGCCAATCCGTTCTTCCGCCTGTTCGCGACCACGAACACGATCGGCCTGGGGGACACGACCGGGCTTTATCATGGCACGCAACAGATCAACCAAGCGCAGATGGACCGCTGGTCCGTCGTCACCGTCCTCAATTATCTTGAGCACGACGTTGAAGCCGAAATCGTGCTCGCGAAAGCGCCGAGCTATAATAATCCCGAAGGCAAGCGTACGATCATGGCGATGGTCCGCGTCGCCGACATGACGCGCAACGCCTTTATGAACGGCGATGTCTCCACCGTGATGAGTCCGCGCACCGTGATCACCTGGGCGCAAAACGCCGAAATTTTCGGCGATGTCGGCTTGGCGTTCCGGATGACGTTCCTAAACAAGTGCGATGAACTGGAACGCCCGACCGTGGCGGAGTTCTATCAGCGCGCGTTCGGCGCGGATCTGCCGGAAGCCGCGACGCGGGTGAAGGTGGCTTGAGGCGCGTTTGCGCGCGACAGAGGGCGCATGTCCCACAAGGAAACCCCGACCGAGCTCTTCAAGCGCGTGCTGGCGCAGTCGACGCGTGCGTTGGCGGGCGCGGAGGAGGAGCTTGAGGTGACGTTTGGCGCGGAGGGGCCGCGCCTTAGTCCCGGCAAGATTGTGCTGCCGCATCCGCCGCGCGTGGTCTCTGATCCCGAGGCGGAACGCATTCGCGGTCAGGCCGATGCGCTGGCGCTGAAGCTCGCGCACCACGACGCGCTCCAGCACGTGCGCAATCGCCCGCAAGGCGCGGATGCACGCGCCGTGTTCGATGCGGTCGAGGAGATGCGCATTCAGGCGTTGGGCGCCAACGCCATGAAAGGCGTGTCGAACAATCTGACCGCCTCGCTCACCGATCAACTCGAACGCAAGGGCGCCCCACGGCTCACCGACAAATCGAGCGCGCCGTTGGCGGATGCTGTGGCGCTGATGGTGCGCGAGCGGCTGACGGGCTTGGCGCCGCCGGCCAACGCGAAAGCGATGGTCGACGCCTGGCGCGCGGACATTGAACGCGACGCCGGCGCAGCGCTCGATAAGCTTGGCGCCGTGGCGGATGATCAGCCGGCGTTCGCCAAGCTGATGAAGGATGTGCTCACCGATCTCGGCATCGGCGATGAGCTTACGGCCGAAGAGAGCAACGACGACGACACAACCGAGTCCAAGGCCGACGAACCGCCGCCGCCGCAAGCGGACAATTCCGAGGGCGACGACGACCAAGAGCAAGAGGCGCCCGCCGATCTGGAAATGATCGACGGTGAAATCGACAGCGATACCGACCGCACCATTTCCATCGAAACCGATATGGATGCGGAGGACACGCAGGATTCCGAGCAAGAGGAGCCCGGCGAAAAGCCAATCCGGCCGAAGACGCGCGACAATGTTGAAGATCCGAACGCGAACTACAAAGTGTTCACCCGCGCGCACGACGAGCAGATCACGGCCGAAGAGCTGTGCGACGCCGAGGAACTGGCGCGCTTGCGCACGTATCTCGATCAGCAATTGAAGCCGCTGCAGAGCATCGTGGGGCGTTTGGCCAACCGCTTGCAGCGTCGCCTGTTGGCGCAGCAAAATCGCTCCTGGAGCTTCGATCTCGAAGAAGGCATCCTTGATAGCGCGCGTCTGACGCGCGTGATTGTCGATCCGATGTCGGCGCTCTCCTTCAAGCAAGAAGAGGACATGCCGTTCAAGGACACGGTGGTCACGCTTCTCTTGGACAATTCGGGCTCGATGCGTGGGCGCCCGATTATGGTGGCGGCCCTGTGCGCCGATATTCTCGCGCGCACGCTGGAGCGCTGCGGCGTGAAGGTGGAAATCCTCGGCTTCACCACGCGCGCGTGGAAGGGCGGGCGTTCGAAGGAAGATTGGCTCGCCGCGGGGCGGCCGCCGCAGCCGGGCCGGCTCAATGATCTGCGTCACGTGATCTACAAGAGCGCCGATGCGCCCTGGCGGCGCGCGCGGCGTAATCTCGGCCTGATGATGCGCGAGGGGCTGCTGAAAGAGAACATCGACGGCGAAGCCTTGATGTGGGCGCATGATCGCTTGATCGGTCGCCAAGAGCAGCGCCGCATCCTGATGGTGATCTCCGATGGCGCACCGGTGGACGATTCAACACTCTCGGCCAATCCGGGCAATTATCTCGAACGCCATTTGCGCACCGTGATCCATTGGATCGAGACCCGCTCGCCTGTGGAGCTGATCGCCATCGGCATCGGCCACGATGTCACACGATATTACCGCCGCGCTGTTACCATCACTGACGCAGAGCAGCTTGGTGGCGTGATGACGGAAAAGCTCGCGGAATTGTTCGAAGAGCCGGCGCCTGGCGAGATCGCCGCGCCACGATCGCCGCGCGAGGCGCGCGAACGCACGCGGACGATGGCCTAATGCGCGACGTGTTGGCGTGTGTCGCGGCGCTCCTGCTTGCCGCATGTTCGCAATCGGCCGCCGATGCGCCGATCGCCGAACAATGGCGCAGGCTCGAACTCAATGTCTCGCCGGCGGAGTTCGGCGCCGAGCAGGTGGGACATTTGCGGTTTCGCGGCGGCTTGCATCTGCAGAGCCCGCCGAACGATAGTTTTGGCGGGCTCTCGGGCCTTGAAGTGCTCGAAGATGGCCGCCTGATCGCCATCACAGACGATGGCCGCTGGTTCGAGGCCCGGCTCATGCTGGACGAAGCGGGCGCGCTGACGGGGCTTGCCGAAACGCGCGTGGCGCTGATGCGCGACGCGAATGGTCAGCCATTCGAAACCAAGGCGCTTGGCGATTCCGAGGGCCTCGCGCAATTGCCGGACGGCCGTTTCGCGGTCAGTTTCGAGCAACGTCCGCGCATTCTGATTTACGATCTCAACCGTGACGGGCCCTTTGGCGCGGCAAGCGCCGGGCCGCGGCTCGACGGAACCTCACGGCTGCGCCGCAATGTCGGCCTTGAAGCGCTGACCGTCACAACAAGCGGCGCGCTGCTCGCCGGGGCGGAGGGCGTCCATCGGCGCAGCACATCGCTGTGGGTCGCCCCGTTGGATGCGTCGACGCCAGCGCCGCAGCGCATCGATTACCCGCTCACCGACGGGTTCGCGCTCACAAGTCTCGATCGCCTGCCCGACGGCGGCTTTATCGCGCTGGAGCGCTTCTATGCGCCGATCATCGGCGCGCGCGCCCGCCTCACACGCTTCGCCGAAACCGTGCTCGATGCCGACAGCGAAACGCTGCCCGAGATCGAGTTGCTGGCCGAGATCGCGGCTCCGCTCGCGGTGGACAATTTCGAGGGCGTGGCCGCCGTGCGCGCGCCCGATGGCGGGGTGCGGCTCTACATCGTCTCCGACGATAATTTCAGCCCCCGCCAACGCACGCTGCTGTTGGCGTTCGACATCGTGAACTAAATCATCGGCGCGGCGTCAGGCTCAGTGGTGATGCTCCAGCGGCAAGTCTCCCGCCGCGAACACCCACGAATGACATCGCTCCTCATACACTGAAACGCGCGGCGGCGGAAAAGCCGGGTCCGCGAAGGCGCCCACGGCCACGGCGAGGAAGTCCGGCAGGGCATCCATCTCCCAATAGACGATGGCGCTGCAGGCGGCGCAGAAATGGAACGTGGCGACGCCGCCGGACTCGCCACGGCGCGCCCATTGCGATGAGGCGCCCGCAAGCGTGACCTGCGTGCGCGCAAACCGCGCCTGCACCCCGTAGACGCTGCCCGTGCGCTTCTGGCACTCGAGGCAATGGCACATCGAGACGCGCACGGGTTCGCCCGCGCACGTGGCGCGAAGCTGACCGCACGAGCATGAGGCGACGCGTTGGATCATGTTGGGCTCCCTTGGCGTCGGCTTAGCACAAGTGTCGGCGGCGGCGCGGTGGGATCGTTCAAGGATCAAGAAAGGAATAACCCCATGACGATCACCATCACCGTCTTCGAGCGCGCGTTCGACAAGGGCCGGGGCTTAGCGCGGGATATGCGCGTGCGTTGGGCGTTGGAGGAGGTGGGGGAGCCCTACGAGGCTAGGTTGGTCCCTTGGGAGGAGTTCAAGGCGGAGGCGCATTTGGCGCGCAATCCGTTCGGGCAAATCCCGACCTATGAGGAAGGCAATCTGACCCTCTTCGAATCCGGCGCCATCGTGTTGCATATCGCCGAGCGCTTTCCGGGCCTGTTGCCGATAGATGCCGACGCGCGAGCGCGCGCGATCATGTGGATGTTTGCGGCGCTATCCACCGTGGAGCCTCCGATCGTGGATCGTGACGTCGTGGGATACGCCGAGGCAGGAAAGATCTGGCAAAGCGAGCGTTTTGCCATGGTTGACGAACGTATTCGCAAACGGCTGACCCAACTCTCTGCGCGCATGGGCGATGGCGAATGGCTCGACGGCGCTTTCAGCGCAGCCGACATCATCATGGTGCACGTGCTGCGGCGCTTGGAAGGCTCGGGGCTGTTGGAAGAATTCCCAACGCTCGCCGCCTACATCGCCCGCGCCGAAGCGCGGCCCGCGTACAAGCGCGCGTTCGCGGCGCAGCTAAAGGTGTGGGAAGAAAACAAATAGCGCTAAAGAACCCTCTCCCCGCGAGGGGAGAGGGCAGGGTGAGGGGCGGCTCCGTCAGTGATGCGCTCGACAATCGCCAAACGCCCGCGCTCAACCCTCACCCCAGCCCTCTCCCTCCAAGGAGGGGGAGGGAGCGACGAAGGAGATCACATGGCCAAGCTGATTTTCGGAATGAACGTGTCGCTCGATGGTTATGTCAATCACGACCACGCCGGCTTCATGCCCGACCCCGAGCTGTTCCGTTATTTCACCGCGCAAACGCGTAACACGGCGGGCAGCATCTATGGGCGCGGCTTGTACGAGCTGATGCGCTATTGGGATGGCGACGATTGGGATCAGGACAGTCGCGAGCAAGGCGATCTCCGCGCGTTCGCGGAAGCGTGGCGGGCGATGCCGAAATGGGTGGTGTCGCAATCGCTCAAGGACGTCGGCCCGAATGCGACTTTGATCAGCGGCGATTTCGAGGGCGCCGTTCGCAAACTCAAAGCTGAACTGGACGGCGAGATTGAAGTCGGTGGGCCAAAGCTCGCGGCAAGCCTGACAAAGCTTGGGCTCATCGATCAATATCACCTCTTCCTGCGCCCCGTCGTCGTCGGCAAAGAAGAAGGCCGCCCCTTCTTCGCTGGCGACTACCCCCGCCTGCGTCTCGTTGCGCACGAGCGCATCGGCGACGATGTGATCAAGCTAACCTATGTGCCGGCTTAGTCGGCGCGGTGCTCTCTTGCTCGACTTCGCTGGCGGATGAAGTATTGCGGATATCATGGGCAGACTGTTTCGCATTATTCTCGCCGGGATCGTCGCGCTGGCGCTTTGGGCGGCGTTCGTCGCTGTCGGCGCCCGCGAAGGCTGGTGGCGGCCAATGCCGGCGCCGCAGGGCGACACAGCTGGCTTCATGCGCTGGGCGCAGGGGCGCTACGCGGCGCGAACGCATGGCAACATCGCTATCGTGCTGCTCGATAACGGCGAGGCCGCGCAGAGCTATTATGCTTCGCATGGGCGTGCGGTCGATTCCGACTCGCTTTTCCAGGTCGCGTCGCTGAGCAAGTGGCTGACGGCGTGGGGCGTGATGACGCTGGCGGAGCAGGGACGCATCGATCTCGATGCGCCGGTCTCGCGCTATCTCACGCGCTGGCATTTGCCGGAGAGCGCGTTCGACAACGATCAAGTCACGGTGCGGCGGCTACTCAGCCACACGGCGGGACTGACGGACGGTCTGGGATTCTTGGGCTTCGCGCCGGATCAGACCATCCCGTCCATCGAGCAGGAATTGAGCGACGTCACCGATGCGATGCCAGGCGCCAGCGGCGTTGTGCGCGCCGGTGCGCCGGCTGATGGGACGTGGCGCTATTCCGGCGGCGGCTATCTCATTCTGCAATTGCTCATCGAAGAGGTGACCCAAGAGCCCTTCAACGACTACATGCGCCGCGCTGTCTTCGCGCCGCTCGGGATGGCTTCATCGACTTTCGTCGATCCCGATCCCAATCGCTTGGCGGAATTCTATGCGGCGGATGGGTCCGAAGCGATCCACTATAGGTTCGCCGCGACGGGGGCGGCGTCGCTCTACACGTCCGCGGCCGATCTGACGCGCTTCCTGCAAGCGCACGTCGCCGCAGCAGATGGCGCCCCGCCGGGGCGCGGCGTGCTCAGCCCCCAGGTGCTGGAGATGATGCGTGCGCCGGAGGCGCGTCTGGCGACGCTCCCGGTGTGGGGGCTGGGCCCGACGCTCTACGCGCCAAATGGCGCTGGCGGCTTCATCATCGGCCACGATGGCGCGAACTTCCCCGCCATCAACACAACAGCGCGCACCGATCCCGCGACCGGCGACGGAATCATCGTGCTGGAGACAGGCAGCGCCACGCTCGCGCGCGAGATCGGCGGGGAGTGGACCTACTGGCAAACCGGCGTCGTGCCGCTCGATACGCTTGTGCTGTTCGATCTGCAGCGGGTTTTGATCGTGTTCGCCGTGGGCGCGCTGGTGATTGTAGGCGCGATCGTGTTCGCGCGGCGAGGACGGCGTGCCGTTGGGGCGCGGTGAAACAGCGAAGGGCCGCTCCTTTCGGAGCAGCCTTCGTACGGAGTCGCAGGTCAGCTAAACGGCCAAATTCCATTCTTTGGTTTTGTTGGCCCAGGATCGACCGGCCGCAGCCTTGCTTCGAACGGGAACTTCTTAAGTACGTCGTCGCGTGCTGAGGCGGGAGGGCCACGATAACGGATGACTTTGTCATCTTCTCGATCACGCATCGTCCAATCTGGTCGCCCGCCAACAAGCTTGATCACCTTGGGTACAATCTCGTGGGCTACACGGCCGCAGACAGCATGAGGCAGGCCAAGCGACGCAACTTCAGAAATGAGTGCTGTCCTACGCTGCTGATCCTCACCGTGATCCACAAACAGGATCGGGATGGCGTAGCCAATCGCCGCAAGCTGTACTTCCCACGTCACCCATTCAGATCGACCGGCGCCTACTCGGCTTGGCGCGATCAAAATGTCGGACGTGTATATACGTGCGGCGATGTTGGCTTGAATTTCTAGCTTGGGCAGCTCGCCGCCGCGCGGACCGGCCATTTGCTCTTTAGCGGAGAGCGAAACGTCCTGAACTGCGAAGCCCTGGCTATCCAGGGCGCGCCGCACCTGCTCGTACAATTCTTCATCGTTCTCATAGCGATGACTTATGAAGATACGGAGCCGTCGCTCTTCGCTTCCCGGCTTCCAAAACTGCAGTGACGTTTGCGCCATACCCGATTCCCCGTGTTGTCTGGTGCAACTTTCAGGTGAGAGGTAGGCAACTCCTCTTTTTGATTTCGGTCAAGCAAAACGAAAAGGCCGCTCCTTTCGGGGCGGCCTTCGCGTTTCTGCGTCCAATTTCCTTCTGCCCCGCGAGGGGGAGAAGGGAGTTACTTAAACAGCTTCGCCCAATTCCGCGCTTCGCGTTTGCGCCAGCCGCCGCGGTGATAGGCGTCGCTGACGATGATCGGCGCAACGGACGTCGCCTCCGCGAACACCATTTGCTCGTGCACCGTGCTCACCTTCCCCCAGCTCGCCGCTTCTTGCAGCGTTGAGGAGGAGCAAGCGCCGTCGCGCACATCCGCGACTGTGATCTGCACGGCGTATTTGTGCACTTCGACGTCGTGGTGGCCGAGGATTTCGGCGCAGACGACGGTGTCTTGCGCGAAATTCTTCGGCACGCCGCCGCCGACCATGAAGAGCGCCGTGGTGCCGGCCGCGAGCTTGATCTCGGTCAGCTCACGGAAGTCGCCGCCGCTGTCGATGGTGAGATACGGCTTGCCCGCTTTGCGGCGCTCGACCTGGTGCTTCACGATACCGAAGCCGGCCGAGCAATCCGAGAACGCCGGCACGAAGATCGGCACGCCCTTTTCGTAGGCGCGCTGGATCAGCGAATCCTTCTTCTTGGCGTTGCCGGCGGCGAGCCACTTGCCGAGCTCATAGATGAACTCGCGCGACGTGTAGGGGCGCGGCTCCAGCATCTCGCAGATCTCGTAGATCGTGCCGTCGACGTGCTGGAGTTCTTCTTCATCGATATAGGTGTCGTAGATGCGGTCGATGTAGAGCGAGCGCAGCGTGTTGTCGTCGGGGATTTCCTTGGCTTGGTAATGCTTGAAGCCGAGCGCTTCGAGGAAATCCATGTCGATGATCGAGGCGCCAGTGGCGACGATGGCGTCGGCCATGTTGTACTCGACCATGTCGCGCCAGACGTGCAGGCAGCCGCCCGCGCCGGTCGAGCCTGCCATGATGAGCCAAGTCGAGCACTTCTCGTCTTCGAGCGCCATGTTGAGAATTTGCGCGGCGCGCGCGGCGTCGCGGCTGGTGAAGCTCATCTTGCCCCACGCGTCGATGATCGGGCGCGCGTCGAAGCTCGTGATGTCGATGTGCTCGACCGGCGAGGAGAGAAGTTCCGCTTTGCGATTGGTGTCGATTTTGGTGTCAGCCATTGGAGTGGGCTCCTATGGGCGGCGTCATCTGTAACCAATCGCGCGGACGCTCCGCCGACACGCGATCGCGGCTGCAAATAGGGCAATGCGCCAGGATTGCAAGAACTTTGGCGACGTAGGGGCAGCTTTTGCCAGCCTGCGCGGAAGCGCTAGGCTACGCGGCAACAAGGGAGGAAATCATGGGTGAGTTGAGCGGTCGTGTCGCTTTGGTGACCGGCGGTGCGCGGGGCTTGGGCGCCGCGGCGGCGAAGGCGCTGGCGGCGAAGGGCGCGAAGGTGGTCGTGAGCGACGTTCGTGACGGCACGGAGACGGCGGCCGCGATCGACGGCGCGTTCGTGAAGCACGACGTGACCAGCGAAGAGGAATGGATCGCGGCGGTTCAGTTCGCGAAAGACAAGTTCGGCGGGCTCGACATTCTCGTGAACAATGCCGGCGTGTTCTGGATGATGCCGCTGCCGATGGAGACGCTCGAGAATTTCCGCAAGATGCAAGCGATCAATGTGGAAGGCGTGTTCCTCGGCCTGAAGCATTGCATCCCGGCGATCGCCGAGCGCGCCCACCTTTGGGATGGCGGCGGCGCGGTCGTAAATCTCTCCTCCGTCGCGGGTATCGTCGGCGCGCCCAACATTATCGCCTACAACGCCTCAAAGGGCGCTGTACGCCTGATGACCAAATCCGCCGCGCTCGAATACGCCGCGCACAAGGTGCGCGTGAATTCGGTGCACCCCGGCATCATCGACACGCCGATGATGGCCGAAGCCGCCAAAGTGATCGAGGCCACGACGGGTCAAGGCGCCAACGCCACACGCGATCAATTCGCGACCCGTCATCCGCTTGGTCGCATGGGCCGCGATATCGACATCGCCAACGCGGTCGCTTTCCTTGCGTCCGACGCCGCCGCTTTCATCACCGGCTCGGAACTTGTCGTCGATGGCGGCATGACGGCGATCTGAGCCAAAGGTGCGTGCGCTAAACGAGAAGAGGGCGGCCGCACGTTCGTGGGCCGCCCTCAGTCTTTGCTTTACCTCGAAAGCTTACGCCTGCTTCGGCTTGCGCGCGCGTTTGGGCTTCGCGGCGGGGCTCGCGCCGTACATGCTCGGCCACGGTGCGTCTTGCGATTCCATCGTCACGGCTTCACCGAAACCGTTGAAACGCGTCGCCATCGCCATGCCATAGGCGCCCAACGAGCCGATCTCGATCAGATCGCCTTCTTGAATGTCGGCCGGCAGCATGAACGGGCCTGCCGCCGCATCCATCGAGTCACAGGTCGGGCCGTACAAGCGGAACGGCGCGAGCTTGGCCCGGCTTTCCTTGGCGCGCAGCAGCTTGGCCGGGAACGACCAATTCAGGTGCGTTGCGTCGAACAACGTGCCGAAGGCGCCGTCATTCAGATAAAGCGCATCGCCCTTGCGCAGCTCAACGCGCGCAACGGTGGAGCCGGCTTCCGCGACGAGCGCGCGCCCGGGTTCGGCCCAAAGCTTGGCGTTCTGAGCGACGAACATCTCTTCGAACGCGGCTTTGATCGTGTTGACGTACTCGATCATCGCCGGCGGGTTCATGCCCGGATAGATCGCCGGGAAGCCGCCGCCGATATCGACGATGTCGACCACGACGCCAGCTTTCACGATCGCGCGGTTCACCATTTCCATGGCGGAGCGGTAGGCGTCCGGACGCATGCATTGGCTGCCGACGTGGAAAGAGACGCCGAGCATTTCTTCCGTGGCCTGACGCGCGCGGCGCAGCAGGGCGGGCGCTTCCTCTTCGGTCACGCCGAATTTGCGCGCGAGCGGGTAAGCCGCGCCGTCGCCGGACACGGCGAAGCGGACGACCAAAGTCAGATCCTTCGCGCCGCCGGTCTCAGCGAGGATTTTCTCGAGCTCGTCTTCGCTATCGATGGCGAACGTCTTCACGCCGAATTCGCGGTAAGCGCGCGCGATCGCGCGGCGCGACTTCACCGGGTGCATGAAGGCGATCTGCGCGCTGGGATAGCGCGAAGCCACGAGTTCGACCTCTACTTCGGAGGCGACGTCGAAATTGCGAACGCCGTTGTCCCAGAGCGCATCAAGCACCCACGGGCTCGGGTTCGCCTTCACGGCGTAAAACACCTCGCCCGGAAAATTGTCACGAAACCACGACGCAGCCGCAGCGACGCGGTGCGGACGGGCGATAGCCACGGGACCTTCCGGCGCTTGACGCGCAGTCAGGTCAAGAGGCGAGAGGACAGAGTCCATCCGGCGGCTCCCAAAACAATGCCGCCGCTTCGAAGAGCGACGCTTGTTAAACCCAGGCCGGCGTTAGTCGGACATGCTAAAATGTCAGGTCCGCCCTTGGGAGCTTGCGCCGGAGGATCGCCTAAGAAGCTTCCTGCTTCCCGTTGCTTGCGATCCCCCAGGTGGCCTGGGCCGAGGGGGCGTTAGTGGACGCTGTTTCCAGGTCCGCCGGTAAAACGCGAAATATGGTGATCGTTCGCCAATGTAAAGAGCCGTTCGTGGTTAATTTCGCCTGCGGATCAGTGGCCTGCGGCGGACGGCATGGTCAGCGGCTGGCGGCCTTTCCGCGCCGGCGCTGCAGCTGTGGGCGCGGCCGCAGTCAAACTGTCACAAAACTGAAGTATGGCGACCGCGTAAACCCGGACCCCTGGCGCGGTCCCGGGGCGTGTGTGCTGGGCGTTTTGTGGCAGGGGTGATCGTTGGAGCGGGACTTCACCAAGAAGAAGGTGCGCTGGGGCGAGAGCCTCATGGAAGGCCTGCTCTTCGCCGCCGCCGCCGCCGCCGTCGGCGTGGTGGTGGGCATTGTCTATGTCGTGGTGTCTGAATCCGCCAAGTTCTTTGCTCAGGTTTCGGTCATCGAGTTTCTGACCTCGACCACCTGGACGCCACTGTTTGACAATCCACAATACGGGATTGCTCCGCTCTTGACCGGCACCTTTATGTCGACGCTCGTCGCGCTCGCGGTCGCGGTGCCGCTGGGCTTGCTGGTCGCCATCTATCTCTCTGAGTTCGCGAGCACGCGCACGCGCGAAACCATCAAGCCGACGCTCGAATTGCTCGCCGCCGTCCCCACCGTGGTCTACGGCTATTTCGCTTTGTTGTTCGTGACGCCGATCCTGCAACGAATCATTCCTGGCCTGCCCAGCTTCAATCTGCTCTCGGCTGGCATGGTCATGGGGCTCATGATCATTCCCTACATTGCCTCGCTCTCGGAAGACGCGATGCGCGCCGTACCGCGCGCGATGCGCGACGGCTCGTTCGCTATGGGCGCCACGCGACTTGAGACGGCGTTCCGCGTCGTAGTGCCTGCGGCGGTGTCGGGCGTGGTCGGCGCCGTGATCCTCGGCATGTCGCGCGCTATCGGCGAGACAATGATTGTCGTCGTCGCCGGCGGCCAGTTGCCGCAAATGGTGACGAGCCCGACGCAGCAGGGCGCCACGGTGACCGCCTTTATCGCGCAAGTGGCGCTAGGCGATCTGCCGTTCGGCACGCTCGAATACAATTCGATCTTCGCCGCCGGCTTGGCTCTGCTGGTGCTGACGCTGCTCTTCAACTTCGTTGCTTTCTATATGCAGCGCCGCTTCCGGGAGGCCTATTGATGGCGGCCGTCGACGTGCAACGCCCCAGCGATATCACTGCGCACCCGCCCGGCCTCGCGCGGCGCAAATTCTGGGACAAGTCCTTCGTGATCTGGGGCATCGTCGCCACTATCATCGGCCTTGGCACCCTGGTGACGCTGGTCAGCGATCTGCTGGCCGATGGCGGCCACCGGCTCACGCCCGCCTTCTTTTTCAGCTTCCCGTCCTCTGATCCCGCCGAGGCTGGCATCCTTTCGGCTTGGGTTGGCTCACTCTTGGTGATTGCGACCACAGCGCTTGTCGCGATTCCGGTGGGTCTGCTCGCTGGCGTCTATCTTGAAGAGTACGCGCCGAAGAATCCCGTCACCAGCGCCATCGAAATTGCCGTGAACAATCTCGCCGGCGTGCCGTCCATCCTGTTCGGCTTGATGGCGCTCGGCATCTTTGTCCAATTCCTCGGCAATCCAGCGCGTTGGTTTGGCTTCCTGCCGGAGAGCTTCCGCGTGGCCGGCGCCGACTTGTTCGGTCAGTCGATCCTCACCGCCGGCATCACGCTCGCCTTGTTGATCCTGCCGGTCGTGATCGTCGCCACGCGCGAAGCGGTGCGCGGCGTACCTCAGGAAATTCGCCATGCTGCGCTCGCGGTCGGCGCAACCAAGTGGCAAACGACCCAACACCACGTGCTGCCCTATGCGCTCCCCGGCGTCGTCACCGGCGTCATCATCGGCATTTCGCGTGCGCTCGGCGAAACCGCGCCGCTGATCATGATCGGCGGTCTCACCTTCGTCGCGTTCCTGCCGATCACGCGCCCGGGCGACGCCACTTTCGAGACGATCGGCGTGCTCGATCAATACGGCGCCGCGATCGATCCGAGCGCAACTGAGCGTGTCACCATCGCGCATGACGGCGTTGTCGTGCTGCCAGACTTCACTGAGCAACAAGTCTCGGCCGGCCAAGTGCTGGATCTGCCGCACGGCTCGACGGTGCAATCCGTCGCGAATTTGGGCGACGCGGTCGCCAGCTGGTCGCCGACCCATTGGCTGGGCTCGGAATTCACAGTGATGCCGATCCAGATGTTCAACTGGACCTCGCGCCCGCAGGCGGAGTTCCTGGAGATCGCCGCCGCCGCCGGCCTCGTGCTGCTCGTCATCACGTTGCTGATGAATGGCGCTGCGATCTGGCTGCGCTACAGGCTCCGCAAACAGATCAAGTGGTAGAAGGCAAGCGGCCTGGCGGCGGCGCCGCTTGCGCGGCGCTGCGGCTCTAGCGTCGTCCGGCTTGTCGTTCCGCCTGCCGCTTCTCCTTGGCGATGCGCCGGCGCTCCTTGGCGCGCTTCCGCAAGTCCGCCAATTTGTGCCAGAAGCGGCGCCCACGCTCTTTCGGCAGCGGCTCCAGATTGCGGCGGAAATCTGCTGCGCAAGCCGTCCAAGAATAGCGCTCCGCCAGCGCACGCGCGTCTTCGCGCTTGAGCTTGAGCGCTTCCAGGCACGCCTTCTGCAGATCGTCATCGACAACGCCCGCCCCGGTGCCTGGCAGGATGTCTTGCGGTCCAGGGGCCACGAAGCCGGCCACTGGCGTACCCGTCGCCGCCGCTTCCAGGATCACCAGTCCGAACGTGTCGGTGAAGCTTGGAAACACGAAGACGTCCGCGTCGGCGTAATGACGCGCGAGCTCCTCGCCGAATTTCGGGCCGGTGAACACGGCGCTTGGATATTTTTCTTTCAGTTCGTCGAGCGCCGGCCCGCCGCCGACAACAACCTTCGAGCCCGGCAAATCTAGCTTTAGGAACGCCTCAATGTTCTTCTCGACCGAAACCCGGCCGACATAAGCGAAAATCGGGCGCGGTAGGTCGGCGGGGTAGATGCCGCCATCGATGCCGCGCAGCCGCGGGTGGAATTGCTCAATGTCGACGCCGCGGCTCCAAATCGCGGTGTTGCGGAAGCCCTGTAACTCAAGCTGCTTCTGCATTGTCGGCGTCGCCACCATGACGCGGCCCGACTTGTCGTGGAACGCGTGCATGTAGCGATAGCCGGCCCAAAGCGGGATCCACGGAAAGCGCGCGGTCACGTACTCGGGAAACTGGGTATGGTAGCTCGTCGTGAACGGAAACTTGTGTTTGAGGCACACCGCGCGCGCATCCCATCCCAGCGTACCCTCGGTGGCGATATGCACGGCGTCGGGCGCGAAAGAGAGGAAACGATCCTCGACGTCTTCGCGGGCCCCCAAAGCCAGGCGAATTTCGGAATAGGTGATCAGCGGCACGGTGTTCGGATAATCGGCCGGTGAGATCACCTCGATCTCGCAGCCCAGTTTCTTCAACTCGGCCATCGTGTTCGACAGGGTGCGCACGACCCCGTTCACCTGGGGCTCCCAGGCGTCGGTGACGAGAAGGATTTTCTGCGCCAGCGGCGGCTGATCCTGAGCGCCCTCAGAACGGGGCGCGGGATCGACCGCGGCGGCGGGAGGCGTCGAAGCGTCGGTGCTCACGGGCGCGTTCTGACCACGGGCGCCGGTTCGGCGCAAGGGGCGGGGGCGGCCGTCGCCAGCGGACATGTCGTGAACAACTGGCCCGGACCGGGCGCCCGTCCTATCCTTCCAGAATCATGTCGCACGACAACGTCACCCCCTTTCGCCGTCCCAAGCCGGCGCGGCCGCAGCAAAGCGGCGGCCTGGGGTTCAAGACGCACCGCGGCAAGGTGGTGCTTGTGCACCTGCTGACCATCGTCGCGTTCGCGCTGAATTTTATCCTGCGCATGCCGCCGTGGTCGCTCATCGGCACGGCCGTTGGCCTCGCCGCCATCGCCTTGGCCTACACCAATCGCGGTCAGGGCATGCCGTGGGTAAACACCCATCACGAACACGCCGTCCGCACGCTGGTCATTGGCTATGCGGTGTGGGTGCTGGGCGCGGTGTTGCCGATGGCGTATGCGCCGCTCGTGGTCGCCACCTTCTTCATCCAGCTGGCTGCGGCAATCTGGGCCGGCTTGCGCGCGCTGATTGCCTTGGTGCTCGCGGTGATGCGCAAGCCCATCCCCAATCCGCACGGCTGGCTAGTCTAGAATTCGGCAGCCATATTCCGGCTCGAATACGGCCGAGGCGCTGATCGCGCCGAACAGCACGCTGGCGCGCACCCGACTGCCGTCCTGCCCCACGCTGATCTGTTGGCGGGCGTCCTCGGGAAAGTCGTTCATGCAGCTGTCGAGATCACGGCCGCTCACGTGCAGACACGAGCAGGTCTGTTTGGCCGCGTAGCCGGTCGCGATCCGTGCGTAGGCGACCTGATCGCGCGACGCCCAGGCGCCGCCCGCGACCACAAACACGATCGCCGCCAGTACGCCCACCCCAATCCAGCGTTTGCGCGACACCTGCGCCTCCCCCTATGCTCGAAGACAGCATAGCGAAGGCGAGGGGAGACGTCATGCTGCGCGCGTTGATGGGGGCGCTTGCTCTGTTGTTCGCAACGGCGGCGAATGCGCAGCAATTGTATCCGCTGCCGCCGCAACCAGCGGGTGTTGCTTGGCCGGCGCAGGATTGGGCCGAGGCGCCGCTTCCTGCTGATGTTGACCGCGCCGCTTTCGATCTCGCCATCACCGAAGCCTTCGCCGGCCGCCATCCGCTGCTTGGCGAGACACGCGCCGTCGTCATCATTCAAGGCGGTCGGCTGGTGTATGAGCGCTACGCGGACGGCTATTCGCGCGACACGCGCCTCAATTCCTGGTCGATGGCCAAATCCGTCACCCACGCGCTTGTCGGCGCCGCGGTGTTGCAGGGCCGCGTCGCGATCGATGCGCCGATGGGCAGTCCGCATTGGCGCGCCGGCGATCGCCGTGCGTCTATCACCTGGCGCCAATGGCTGAACATGGTTGATGGGCTTGAGTACAGCGAGAATGGCGACAGCGTCGCCAATGCGGGCAATGCGCGCATGCTGTTCGGGCCCGGCCGACAAGATACGACGCGTTGGGCCGCCAGCCTGCCTTTGATCCACGATCCGGGCGCGCATTGGAATTATTCCTCCGCCGGCACCCTCCTGATCTCTGACGCGCTCACGCGCGCCATCGTCGCCAATCCGCAAAACCCCGCGGACCGCCGTCAGCGTATGCGCGCTTGGATGAACACGTCGCTGTTCAATCAGATCGGCGTGAGCCCAATCGTCGAATTCGATCCGCAAGGCTTGTTCTATGGGAGTTCGCTCATCTGGATGACGGGGCGCGACTGGGCGCGTTTTGGCTATCTGTATCTGCGCGGCGGCGTGTGGGACGGGCGGCGCGTCCTGCCCGAAGGCTGGGTCGATTTCGGCCGCACGCCAGGCCCCGCGCCAAACACCGACACCTACGGCGCGCATTGGTGGCTGACGCCGACCAGCGGCGACGGCCGCCCGGCGCGTTCGCTCATCACCGGCGATGAGATGCGTGATGCGTTTTCAGCGCAAGGCTATGAAGGGCAGATCGTCGTCGTCGTGCCGTCGAAGGATTTGGTCATGGTGCGTCTTGGCCTCTTCACGGGTGGCGGCGAGGCCTGGGATGCGCTGGGCGATTGGAGCACCCGGCTGATCGGCGCGTTCGGCGCGCGTCCAGCGCCGCCCTGAGCGACGAAGCGGCAGCGGCGCCCAAAAGCAGGGCGCCCGCCCGATAGCGTCCCGCCTCGGCGCCCGGCGGCGTTCTCCGCGCCCGACAATCAGTGAAGGCTCATGGGCGTGTTTGAAGAAATGCGCGCCTCGGACGGCTCGATCCGTCTGCCTTATGAACAAGTCGCCGCTTGGCTGGAGGCGACGGGCGAGGCCAATTTGCGCCAGCGCCAGAGCGAGGCCGAAGCGCTGTTTCGCCGCCTCGGCATCACGTTTTCGGTGTACGGCGAGGGCGGCGATCCTGAGCGCCTGATCCCGTTCGATCTGATCCCGCGCGTGTTTGGCGCCGCCGAATGGCGCAAGCTCTCACGCGGCGTGCAACAACGGGCGCGCGCGCTCAACGCGTTCCTCTACGACGTCTATCATCGCGGTGAAATTATGCGCGCCGGCATCGTGCCGGAAAGCTTGGTCTATCAGAACGAAGCCTATCTGCCGGAGATGGCGGGCTTCGATCCGCCGGGCCGCATCTATAGCCACATCGTCGGCGTCGACATCGTGCGCACAAACGACACCGATTTCCAGGTGCTCGAAGACAATTGCCGCACGCCTTCGGGCGTCAGCTACATGCTTGAGAACCGCGAAATCATGATGCGGATGTTTCCGCGTCTGTTCGCCGCCTGCGCCGTCGATCCGATCGACGAATACCCAACGATGCTGAAGCGCACGCTGCAGGAGGTCGCGCCGCCCGCGTGCAAAGGCGAGCCGACTGTGGTGCTGCTCACGCCAGGCCCGCTCAACAGCGCCTATTACGAGCACTCATTTCTTGCGGACTTGATGGGCGTTGAACTGGTCGAGTCCAGCGATCTCTTCGTCAATGACGGCCTCGTCTGGATGCGCACGACGCGCGGGCCGCAGCGCGTCGATGTGATCTATCGGCGCATCGACGATTCCTACCTCGACCCGCTGGCGTTTCGCCCGGATTCGCTGCTTGGCGTGCCGGGGTTATTCAGCGTCTATCGCGCCGGCGGCGTGACTCTGTGTTCGGCCCCAGGCTCGGGCATCGCCGACGACAAAGCCATCTACGTCTTCGTGCCGGAGATGATCCGCTTCTATCTCGGCGAACAACCCATTCTCAAAAACGTGCAGACTTGGCGTTGCGCGCTCGCGGAGGAGCGTGACCATGTGCTCGCCAATCTGAAGGACTTGGTGGTCAAGCAAGTGCACGGCTCGGGCGGCTACGGCATGCTGATCGGCCCGCACGCGACCAAGAAGCAGCTCTCCGAATTCCGCACGAAGATTCTGGCCGACCCCGATGCGTATATTGCGCAACCGACGCTCGATCTTTCCTCCGCGCCGACGGTCACTGCTGATGGCATCGAAAATCGACATGTTGATTTTCGTCCGTTTTGCCTCGTCGGCAAACAAGTGCGTTTGGCGCCGGGGGGGCTGACGCGTGTCGCGCTCACCAAGGGCTCGCTTGTGGTGAACTCGAGTCAGGGTGGCGGCGTTAAGGATACTTGGGTGTTGTCGGAATGAGCCCATGCTGAGCCGCACCGCCGAAAACTTGTTCTGGATGGGGCGCTATATCGAGCGCGCCGACGCTACGGCGCGCCTGATCGAAATGGGTCGACGCATGGCCATGCTCCCGGGCGCCAACGAAGAATGGCAATCGGTCGCGCGCGCGGCGGGCTGCGCGAGTGAGCTGCCGCCGAAGGCCAGTGATTCCAAAATCATCACCTATCTTCTGCTCGATCGCGAAAACCGCTCCTCGATCCATTGCTGTCTCGCGCAGGCGCGCGCCAACGCCAAAGCCATCCGCACCGCGCTCACCGCCGACATGTGGGAAGCGCTGAACGACCATTGGCGTCTGCTGGAAGCGCTCGACGCCGATGAAGCGATCGCCGACCTGCCGGTGTGGCTCGACTGGGCCAAGCAACGCGCCGCCGCATTCCGAGGCGCTGCTGAAACGTCGTTGCTGCGCAACGAGGGCTATGTATTCCTGCGCCTTGGAGAGTTCGTCGAACGCGCCGAGATGACGTTACGTCTGCTCGACGTGAAATATTATGTGCTGCTGCCGGAGACTGACGTCGTCGGGGGCGGTCGCGATTTTCACCAATGGACCTCAGTGCTGCGCGCGACTTCGGCCATGCGCGCCTATCACCACGTTTATCGCGGTGATTACACGCCTTGGGGCATCGCCGAATTTCTGGTGCTCAACACCACGTTCCCGCGCTCGGCGAATTTCTGCTACCGCGCGCTCGAACGTCACCTCGACGATCTTGCGCGCCTTTATGGCGAGCGTCACAACTGCCATGAGACGGCCGCCGAGATGGTGCGCCGGCTCGATGGCTGCGATATCAACAGCTTGTTTCAGACCGGCCTGCACGAATTCATTGGCGACGCGATTAAGGTCACAAATCGTCTGTCGTCCGAAATTTCGCGCGCATATTATTTTTGATCGCCCATGCGCCTCTCTGTCCGCCACGTCACGCGCTACGAATACGATCCGCCGGCGATGCGCGCGGACTTGCGCCTGCGTCTCTTCCCGTCGCGCTTTGACGGGCAGAAGCCGCTGCACTGGACCGTGACCGTGAATGGCGACGAGGTGAGGCCGCTGTTCGTCAACGCGTTTGGCGATGAAGAAGCGATCTGGCGCAGCGATCGCCAACAAACGCAGATTGAGATCGTCGCCGATGGCGTGGTCGAGACGAGCGACGCGGCTGGCGTAATGCGCGGGTTGAAGGATTATTCGCGGCCCGCTGTGTTCCTGCGTGAAACCAGACTTACCGCGCCCAGCCGCGAAATCCTCGAACTCGCCCGCGCGAGCGCCGCGGGTTCGGTGCTCGATACGCTGCATGAGCTGTCGCAGAACGTGCGAAATGCGGTCGAGTACGAGCAGAACACAACCCACCACGCCACAACGGCGACCGAAGCGCTGCAGAGCGGCAAGGGCGTTTGCCAGGATCACGCCCACGTTTTCATCGCCGCCGCGCGCCTTGCTGATATCCCCGCACGCTACGTCGCGGGCTACATTTCCGCCGGCTATGTCGGCCGCCAGGAATCCCACGCCTGGGCCGAGGCTTACGTGCCTGATCTCGGCTGGGTCGGCTTCGACCCATCCAATCGTCAAAGCCCCACCGACGCCTACGTCCGCATCTGCTGCGGCCTGGACGCCGCCGATGCCGCGCCGTTGCGCGGCTGGGTCAGCGCCAGCGTGCGCGAAACGCTTGCGGTTGAGGTCGATGTCGCGCCAAGTCCGCATCAAGCGCAGCAATGATTCGCTGCGCTTTAAGGCCCTAGTTTTTGGGGGAGGCGCTCAATGTCCCTGACTGAAGTTGAAGGCCGCGACGTCAAAGTCCAATGCGCCAAGCTGCTGCGCGAAGCGGGCTTCGTGCGCCTGGCCGCTGAATTGGAGCACGGCTCGCTCTCCGCCGTCGCCAAGGATGAGCCGGTGTTCGTGCTGTGTGGCCGCGATCGCATCGCGCCGACGGCCATCAAAGCCTGGATCGAGGCCGCGCGTCTGTCCAACGTGCCGGACCACAAACTGGAATCCGCCCACGAAGCTATCGAGGCGATCGAAGGCTGGCCGGGCTTCCGCCACTACCCAGACTGAGTTCAGTGATAGGTGCTGAGCGCCGCGTGGGCGCGGTCCAAGCCTTGATACAAGGCGGGGCGCACGTCCTTTTCGCGATTGCGCGCCGCGAATACGCTGAGGCTCGTCAGTGCGTCCGCGGCGTCGAGTTCAGTATTCTCTTGCGCCAGGATCGCCGTTGAATGCGCGCGTTCGATGAAGCGATCGAGCCCAGGCCCGCGCGCCTCAAGCACGTGCATGCGCAATTGGCGTAGCGCCACGTTCAACGCCGGCGGACGTCCGGCGAGATTTTCGCGGCGTCGCTCGCGAATACGCAAACCACCGGCCTTGCGGCGCCGGTCCGGTCCAAAATAGCTAGAATGATCGACCCAGAGCATACCAACAACGTCGCGCTGTTTCCGGCGCGGCTTCCTTCTTGTAGGCCGTGCTACACGAACATGCTTAGAGAAGCGTTCAACTGCGTGAAGAAAGCGTCGTGAATGCGCGTTAGGCTTGAAGGCCGAGTAACCTTCTTATGTCAGCCGGCGTACGCCCGTTCTCGCGCATCGCGCGCAGCGTGGCGGCTTGATCGCGCTTCGCTAAGCGCTTGCCGTCCTCGCCAAGAATAAGCCGGTGGTGGCGATAGACGGGGCGGGGTAGGTCGAGCAGCTTTTGCAGCAACACATGCAGATGCGCCGCATCGCGCAAATCCTCGCCGCGGATCACATGCGTGACGCCTTGCAGCGCGTCGTCCCACACCGAGGCGAGATGATAGCTCGTGCCGAAATCCTTCCGCGCCAGCACCACATCGCCGTGCCGTTCGGGTTCAGCGCGCACCAGTCCGGTTTCGTCCTCGAACACCAAACTGAAATAGGCCGGACCCAGCACGCTGCGCGCTTTTTTGAGCGAGAGCCGCCAGGCGAACGCTTCGCCAGCCTCGAGCCTTGCCGCTTCCTCGTCCGCTGGCAGCGGCTCGCCGCGAAACATATCTTCACTGGCGCCGTGCGGGGCTGATGCAATCGCCTCGGCGATCTCTTTGCGCGTGCGGAAACAGCGATAGACGAGGCCGCGTTCGACCAAGCTTTGCAGCGGCGCGGCATAGTCGGCCATGTGCTCAGACTGCCGCCGCACCGGCTCTTCCCAGCTGAGCCCGAGCCAAGCCAGATCCTCGAAGATCGCCGCCTCGAACTCGGGTCGCGCACGGCCTTGATCAATATCCTCGATCCGCAGCAGAAAACGCCCGCCGGCCGCCTCAGCCGCATCGAACGCGGTCAGCGCCGAGAAGGCATGGCCCAGGTGGAGATAGCCCGTGGGCGAGGGGGCGAAGCGGGTGACGAAGCTCATCGGGCGGCGACGCTACCCTTCGCGTCCACGAAGGGCTACTAGCGGGCCATGACGGTTTTTATCGATGGCCCTCGCATGCCGCCCAAGCGCGGCGGCAAACCAGATTCGCTGGTGATCTTCCTGCACGGCTATGGCTCCAACGGCGCGGACTTGATCAGTCTCGCGCCCTATTGGGCCGATCTCTTGCCTGGCACGGCGTTCGTGTCGCCCAACGCCATCGAGCCGACGCCGATGGCGCCCGGCGGTTATCAATGGTTTCCGATCTCCGAACTCGATCCGCTCTTGATGGAGCAGGGTGTGCGCATGGCCGCGCCCTCGGTCGATCGCTTCATTGAGCGCGAGATGGATAAATACGGCCTTGAGGCCAGCCGCGTCGCGTTGGTCGGCTTCAGTCAAGGCACGATGATGGCGCTGCACGTCGCGCTGCGGCGCGAACAGCCGCTGGCTGCGGTGCTGGGCTTCTCGGGGGTGCTCGTTGGCGGCCCGCGCCTGAAGGACGAAATGCGCGCCAAACCGCCGGTGCTCCTGATCCATGGCGACCGCGACCCCACGCTGCCAGTCCCCTTCATGTTCGAATCCGCGGAGGCGTTGGCCGCAGCCGGGCATGGCGCGCAATGGCATGTGTCGTATGGGACGCCGCACGCGATCGGCCCGGACGGCCTGGAACTCGGTGCGGCTTTTCTCGCTACGTACCTGAAAACGCCCAAGATTGCCGCGAGCCGCTGAGCTTTTTCGGCAACGTGGCGCCTCTGTCATGAAGCTGTCGCCGCAAATCAGCTAAAGCTCGTCTCGCCCGCGCGCCGATTCATGCTAGCTTCGACCCGGTCAAAGGAGTTTTGGTCTTCAGTCTTCAGAGCCTGATCCCCCACCAGATCCTGCAGCGGCTGCACTGGAGCAGTCGCCGATGAATGTTTCCAGCGCGCCTCTCGCGGGTTGTCCGGCGCTGGTGTTGAACGCCGACTTCCGGCCGTTGTCGTATTACCCGCTCTCGCTTTGGCCGTGGCAAGAAGCGGTGAAGGCCGTCTTCCTCGAACGCGTCGACGTCGTGGCGCATTACGACCAAGTGGTGCACTCGCCATCCTTCGAGATGAAGCTGCCGTCGGTAATCTCGCTGCGCGACTACGTCGCCCAGGATCGCCCGCCGGCGTTCACGCGCTTCAACGTCTTCCTGCGCGATGGCTTCGCCTGCCAATATTGCAGCTCCGGCGATGACCTGACGTTTGACCATCTGATCCCGCGCTCACGCGGTGGGCGGACGACGTGGGAAAACATCGTCACCGCCTGCGCGCCGTGCAATCTGCGCAAGGGCGGGTTGATGCCGCAACAAAGCGGCATGCGCCCGCACAAGAAGCCGCGCCGCCCGACGATGCATGAGCTGCAACATGTCGGCCGCCGCTTCCCGCCGCACCATTTGCACGAGTCCTGGGTCGATTATCTCTATTGGGATGTCGAACTCGACGCCTAAAGCGTCAGCTCCAAACCATCGCTTTGCTGCAATGCCGTGCGCACCAGCGCATGCGTATCGGCGAGCGCTTCGTGTCCGGCGGCCTCGGCTTCGGCGAGCGTCGCGCAGAATTGCGCCTGGGCGGTCGCGAAGCGGGCGGAGAAGGGCTGGTCGGCGCAAAGCGCGTACGCGTAACCCGCCGCGGCGATGGCCAAAGCTTGCGCGATGTTCATGTCCCTGCCTCCGCGCGGGCCGGCTCTGGCCGCGCGGGCAGGGGTATGGCGCGGGCGCGTTACGCCCGTTCGTCGCCGCTGAAATATTCCTGAAATGTGCGCTGGAGCGCTTAGTTCACGCCGTCAAAGCCCGCGTCGGCTTGGCCGAACACGCCCTGAAGCGTTTCGCCGATCGGCTGGATCGCCAGGATGATGGCGAACAGGATGATCGCGGCGATAAGCGCATATTCGATCGCGGTGGAGCCGCGCTCATCCTTGAGAAAACGACGGATCATGATGCGCTCCGTTCAATCAGGCGCTCAACCAGCACGACGTCCGCTGGCGGCATCTCGTGCGCGCGGAGCGCTTCGGCGCGCACCCATTTCATCGCGGCGGCAGCGTTGGGGTCCAGCTTGGGCTCGCCTTGCCAGCGGGTGACGACATAGAGCGGCATCAGCAAATGAAAGTCCGTGTAGGCGTGCGACGCGAACGCGAACGGATCGAGGGCATCTGGTTCGACGTGCAAGTCCAGCTCCTCTTTCAGCTCACGCACGAGCGCGTGTTCTGGCGCTTCCCCTACCTCGACCTTGCCGCCGGGAAATTCCCAAAGACCGCCGAGCGCTTTGTGCAAGGGGCGCTGCGTGATCAGCACGCGTCCCTCGCTGTCGATCAATGCGGCCGCCGCCACTAAAAGCAGACGTCGCGCTGAAGAGGGAACATCGCCGATTTGCATGAAAAAGCCGTGAGGAGACTTGGTTGAAAGGCGTTAGCCAAAACACCCTTTCCCGCGCGTTTACGGCTTTGGCAAGCGCCTAGCCGGCGGCGTCATAGGCTTGTTTGATGTAGCCGATCAGCTTCGCGTCGATCTCGTCGGCGTTCGTGAGCGGGACGATATATTGGCACATGCCCCCAGGTGGGACCGGCTTCACGCGCGTGTCGCGAATGTCGTCCTTTAGGTTCAGTCCCAGCTCGAAGCGCTCATTGGTCTTGGGGCCAAGCATGGCGAATTGCTTTTTCCGCCGCAGCGAGACGTAGCCCTTCTTCGGCGCCGTATCGAAGGGGCCAAAGCCTTCAATCGCGGCCATGAGCTTCTCATGAACCGGTCGGAGATGGGCTTTCTTGCCGGCATAAATCTCATCGAGCAGCTGATCGGCGCTGGCGCCCGCCGCGCGCGAGGCCCCATCGCTGCGCAAGGCGTAATGGGTCAGCGTGTTCGCATCGCCGTTGCCGAGCCCATAGGTCGCGACCACCCAGGCGCGGATTTCGCCGTGCTTGTCCTTGCCGCACGCTTTGATGGCGGCGCTGAGCTGGGCCAGCGTCTTGCCGGTCTTCTTCTCGATGTTCGCCAATTGCGTCGCCGCCGCCTGCGCCGGATCAGCCATGTCCGCCTCCCTGCCGCCACTATCGACCTGCGGCCGCATCGCGCAACAGAAACGACGATTACGCGATAATGAGATGATGGGCTTGAAATGAGACAAAGATCTCATTAGCTTCCCCCCCATTGAGACGGGGAATAAGAATGCTGAGCCGTGAAATGATGGACAAGAAAATGGACGAGCATTTCAGCTTTGAAGCGCACGACCATGTCGAGGGCGTGCTCGCCACCCTGGCCGAGGATTGCGAGCATGACATCGTCGGATTTCCGACCGGGCCGACCTTCGGCCGCGAAGCTGCGCGCGGCTTCTACGAAAGCCTGTTCGCCGACCTGTCCGACAGCAAATTCGAGACGCTGCGCCGCTATTACGGCCCGGACTTCATGGTCGATGAATCGCGCTGGAGCGGGCGCGCGCCGGGGAGGCCATTTGGCTTGGAAGGCCGCAACCGCCCGCTCTCGTTTCGCTTGCTGCATGTGATGGAATTCTCCGACGCCGGAGCCATTCAGCGCGAAAACGTCTGGGTCGATCTGGCCTCGATCATCCAGCAATTGCCGCAGGATTGAAATGAGCGAAGGCCGTCCCAATCAACGCCGCCGCACGCGCAAGGATTTGCTGCAAGCGGCGGCGCGTCTGTTGAAACAAGGCAAGGCGCCGACGCTGGAAGACGTCGCCGCCGAAGCGATGGTCTCGCGCGCGACGGCCTATCGGTATTTTCCAAATATCGAAGCGCTGCTCATCGAAGCGCCGCTCGACACCGCGGTGCCGGAGCCGGACGAGGTGTTCCGCGACGCGCCGAAGGACGACCCCATCGCGCGGATGGATCGTGTCGACGCCGCGTTCGAAAGCATGATGTCTGCGAACGAACCGGGCTTGCGTATGATGCTCTCCAACACGGTGCTGCGGCCGTTGCGCGAGAGCGAAGATGGGGAATTGCCGAAGCGGCAAAATCGCCGCTCGCCGTTGATCGAGGCGGCGCTGGAGCCCGCGCGCAAGGAGCTCAAGCCCGCCGACGCCAAGCTGCTCGCGAAAGCGTTGGCCTTGGTCATCGGCACAGAAGCCATGATCGTGTTCAAGGACGTGCTGCAAACCGACGAGTCCGAGGCCCGCAAAGTCCGCCGCTGGATGATCCGCGCACTGGTGAACGCGGCGCGTAAGTAACGCGCTAGTTTTCGACAGCCTCGAAATCCCAGCGTTGTTCGGCTTGCGCGGTGCAGGCGCGCATGCGGATCACCCAGCGCTCGCTTTCGCGCTGGGGCTCCATGCAGCGCGGCGCGCCATCAGAGAGGGTGGCGCCGTTTTGGAAAAACCAAGTTGTGTCGGGCGCCACGGCGCAGCGACCGAGGCGGACGCTGCCGCCGACATTGCTGCCGAGGCACGATGCGCGCATACGCACTTGGCCGGGATCGCTCATGTCGAACGAAAAAATCTGATCGCCCACCGCGCCGCATTCGGCCAAGCCGATGAACGAACCCTGCTCGATCCAGCTGAGGCAGAGGCTCGCGTCCGGCTGCCAGTGAATGCGCCCGCGCACCGGCTCGTAATCGTAGCGGTTGTTTGGCAGCACGCGCCATCTTTGCGCCCATTCGCGATTACGACATTCGGCGGCGTAGATCAGTTCGCCGTCTCGGCTCGAGAGACCGAGCAGGGCGAGGCAGCGATCGTCGCCGTTTGCGACGATGCCTTCCTCGCTGACCGTCCAAGTTTGCGCGGGCGCGCCGCTGCAGGCTTCCGCGAAGAGGGCGGGGTAATTGCCGCCGCGCGGGGCCAAACATTGCTCGCCCAGACGGATGGGGCCGGGGCCGCCGTCAGGCAGGACGAAGTCTTGCGCGCCGCCAATATCGCAGGGGCGGCTGATCGAGCCTTGCTGCGGGTCGATGGTGAGACACATGCCGGGCAGGCGCTCAGGCTCCAAGGTTTGCGCCCGCGCTGGCGTCACAAACGCGAGTCCGAGGCAAACCGCGGCGACCAATCTCAGAAACATGCGTCGCGTCCCCAAACGTCCCGTTCGAAGGGTCTAGGCCATAAGCGGCAGCATTGTGACTGCCGTCACATCGCTCAGGGGGCGGCCTGGGTAGGTTTGCTTATCGAAGCGCTGCCGCTTCGGAGGAGCAAAGCCAATGACCAAGTTTTACGCCCTGATCGCCGCCTGCGCTGTGTTCGCCCCGGTTGCTTTTGCGACCCTGAACCAAGCCGCGCAGATCGTCGCCTGATCGGCCCGCCCAACCCAAATTCGAGAGCAAACCGATGACCAAGTTTTATGCCCTGATCGCTGCCTGCGCCGTGTTCGCCCCGATGGCGATGGCCACGCTCAATCAAGCCGCTCAGATCGTCGCGTAACGCACCGCGATCAAACGGCTGAAAAAGCCCGCGAAGGATGCTCCCCCTTCGCGGGCTTTTTTTTGTTGCTTGAAACCTACTCAAACTCCGCCAATGGTCGCCGTATGGACGACGAATTGACCGACGACGATCGCTGGCGCCTGCAGATGGAGGCGCGCATGTTTGCCCTGCATCGCGGCTTCTTCGCGTTGGCTTCTCTATCCGGTCAACGAGATGCGCTCGTTGCGGACTTAGCTCGGACAATTGAACAGGGCCGGGAGACGGGCTCGGGGAGCGTGTTCGAGGAATTCATTCTCGAGGAGCTTGAGGGGCTTCGAGGCGAGCTCGAAGAACTTCAGCCCTAGCTCCGATAATCGCCGTTGATCTCGATGTAGCGTTTGGTCAGATCGCACGTATACATCCGCGCGCGGCCGGAGCCGGGGCCGACCACTACCGTGATCTCCAGCTCTTGCCGCTTCATGTAAGCGCTCATCGCGGCTTCGTCATATTCGGCGCTGACCATGCCGTCGCGTGCGGCGTAGAGTTCGCCGAAGCGGACGGCGATCATTTCTTTGCGCACGGGTTGATCGGCGCGGCCGATGGCCATGACGATGCGGCCCCAATTGGCGTCTTCACCGGCGATGGCGGTTTTCACCAACGGGCTTTCGCAAATGGTGCGGGCGATGATCTTGGCGCTCGCATCGCTCTGCGCGCCTTCGACGTTCACGGCCACGAGCTTGGTCGCGCCTTCGCCGTCGCGCACGATCTGGATGGCGAGATCGCGCAGCACGTCCGACAGCGCTTGGCGGAAGCCGGCGAGGCGATCGTCTTTGGCGTCGGCGATCGGCGGCACTTTGGCTTGGCCGGTGGCGTAGAGCAGCACGCAATCATTGGTGCTGCGGTCGCCGTCGACGGTGATGGCATTGAAGCTCGTCTCGGTTTCCTGGCGCAGCAGCGTTTTCAGGATCGGCGCGGAGAGCGCGGCGTCGGTGAAAACGAAGGCCAGCATCGTCGCCATGTTCGGCGCGATCATGCCGGAGCCTTTGGCGATGCCGGCGATGTTCACTTGCACGCCGTCGATTTCGCAGGTCGCGCCCGCGCCCTTGGGAAACGTGTCGGTCGTCATGATCGCGGCGGCGGCTTTCGGCCACGACACAGCGTCGAGCTTCATGTGCAGCAACGCGGACGTGATTTTGGCATCGTCGAGCACGACGCCGATGACGCCGGTGGACGCGGCGAGCATTTCGCGCGGCTCAATGCCGATTGCCGCGCTGGCTTCGCTCACGGCGCGCTTGCAGGCCGCATCGCCGGCATCGCCGGTGAACGAATTGGCGCAGCCGGCATTGACCAGGAGACCACGCGCATTGCCGCGCGTGGCGGCGAGCACTTGCTTGCACCAGTCGGTCGGCGCGGAGCCCACGGCATTCGTTGTGAACACGCCTGCCGCGCGCGTGCCCGCGGGCATGCGCATCAAGAGCAGATCAGGACGCTCGTGCTTGTAGAAGCCGGCGCGACCGATCGCGGCCTCTAAGCCCGCAATCTCCGGCAAATC